>JBGQCE010000188.1:0-6720 GCA_041495185.1 Bradyrhizobium sp. | reverse complement strand
GATCCGCAAGGCCTTCGTCGGCATCGGCGTGTCGGTGGCGCCGGGCGCGGGCACCGCGCTGGTCAACAACAACATGATCTCGGAAACGCCGCGCGGCGCCGTGGTCGGGCTCGATCACGCGCGGCCGGTTACACCTGACTTGTCGGCCGAGGGCGCGCAGCATTTTGCCCAAGTGGTGATCGGGACGAATGCGGTGAGAAGATAGCGCCCCTTCGTCGTCCCCGCGAACGCGGGGACCCATACGCCGTGTCCTACATGAGAGAGCCGGCTTTCGTTGCCTTTCCTTGCACGCGCGCAGTTTCAATTTCATCTGCGGTGGTTATGGGTCCCCGCGTACGCGGGGACGACGCTAGTGGAGTTAACGTGCCCTACAGCGCATTCCGCAGCAGCGGATAGCGTTCCGCTATCGCGGTCATGTCCGGCGTCAGTTCCGAAGCGTCGTCCATCGCCGACGCGGAAGGCGCTTCCTCCAAACAAACACGATCGGCTTCCGGGACGATCGAAATAACTGATGGCGGCGGTTCGACCGGGATCTCCGCCTGTTTCGGCTGCAACCGATGAACCTGATCGCGCAATCCTTCGCTGCGCGGCAACGTCGCCCGGGTGCGGCCGAGCCAGGAAATATCAACGGCGGAATTGTCGCGGGAGGCCTCGCGCCTCGAAAGATCGCGCCAGATTTCGACCGCGGTCTTGGCTTCCTGGATATTCTCGAGAAAGGCGAGTTCGCTGTGGAAGCGGCGCCAGCGGCCGGTCTCGAACAGTTCGGTCAGGTATTCCAGCCGCTGCTCGGCGAGCGCGCTCCAGCGCGCGACGACGTCGCGGCCGCGTGCCACGTCTAGTCGATGTGTCATGAACCCCAGCCCGCAAGGAGAAAAACGGACGCTGACGCAACGCAGACGAATCAACTCAACGTGACAGGGATATTTTGTGGAAAACTTTGATATTGTCCAGCAAGCGACCCTACTAGACGCCGGACATCGACGGGAAGCCTTGGAAATCAAGGGTTTTCCTCTTTATTCACAGTCAAGCTGCGTAGCCGCATGGCGGCGTTGCTCGACCAAAACTTCGCGCGCACACGCCGGGCGGCTGATTTCACCCAGGCGGAGGCGGCCGAAATGGCCGCCAGAAACGAAAGACCCGTCCGGGGGGACAACCGGACGGGTCAAGCTATATGGGCGCTTGGGGTGGATGGGCGCTCGCGCCGAATACAGCCTCGATGGGGAGGGATTACCGCTCCCACATGTATTGGTCGCCGGAGGGGTGCCGCACGTTCAAACGGCCTTGGGGTTTTTTTAACTTTTTTGGCAGGCGTTTTTGGGCGGAAAACTATTGCGCCGCAGGGCGATTGGCGTTGCCGGCAGCCGATTTGTCGGACGCCATGGCGGGTGCCGGCTGATTCAGGGCCCGGGTTGCGGGAACATCGGGCCGGTCCGAAACCTTTTCGGGGCCAAGGGTATCCGAAACCGCGGCTACCGGCACTGCGGGCGCAGCAGAGACGGCCGAGACCGCGGCATAGGCATCCACCTCGCCTGCGCCGAACAGATCGTCGCGGCCGGGCGCGCCGAGATCGCGGGCCGTCTTCATCAGGATCGCGCGCACCTCCTCCGGCTTCAGCGCAGGATTGCGCTCCAGCATCAGCGCCGCGAGACCGCTGACGTAAGCGGCGGAAAACGAGGTGCCGGAGGTCATCTGATATTTTTCATCCGGTGCGGGCAGGAAGATATCGACGCCTGGAGCGGCGACGGCGATGTAGCTGCCGCGGTTCGACGCCGTAAACAACTTGTCCTGGGCGTCGGTGGCGCTGACCGCGATCACGTTCGTATCGGCCGCGGGATATAGCGGCGGCGATTTCGGCCCGGCATTGCCGGCGGCCGCGACCATTACGATGCCCTTGGCGGCCGCGGCGGCAATGCCGCGTTCGATCAGCGCATCCTTCGGACCTGCGAAGCTCATATTGACGATCTGCGCGCCATGGGCCGCCGCGTAATCCAGTGCCTTCAGGACGACGAACGACGAGCTTTCCGCCCCGTTCGGCGCCGCGCCGAACGCGCGGATCGCCAAAATCCTCGCCGCCGGCGCGCTTCCCATCAGCCGCGCCTGCGCCACGATGGCGCCGGCGATGCCGGTACCGTGGACATGCGGACCTTCCTTGCTGCCGAGCGCGTCGAAGCTGCTCGTAATTGCGTTCACGAACTCCGGATGTTTGAGATCGATTCCGGAATCGATCACCGCGATGGTGACGTTGGCGCCATGGGCCAGCGTATGCGCCAATGGCAATCGAAGTTTCGCGACCGCATATTGGGCGGGATCGCCTTCGGTCAATTCCGTCTTCTGGTCCTGCAGAATATGGCGCAGGTTGGGCTGCACAGACCGAAAGCGAGCGTCGGTGGCAAGTTCGCGGCTGACGATCTCGATCGAGCGACGGTCGGTAATACGGAACAGGCCAATGGTGGCGCCTATAAGCGGAAGATTCTGGGATCCGATGCGCACGAGCCGGTGACGCCGCGCCAGTTCATCGGCCTGCGCCTCGGACAGCGAGTCGTCGATCTCCGCCACGATTTCGTTGACGATCGCGCCCGGGTTGAGCGCTGCCTGCACCGTGTTGCGGCGCGGACCGTTATTGCCTTTTTTGCCCGACGCACCGCCGGTATCGCCGCCATCGGTCGAAGTGTCCAGCTTGCCTTTGCATCCGCCGTCGCTGTAGCTGCAGCCCTGATACGTCTTGAGATTGGGTGTCGTTCTGCCGATCCCGACCACCGCCCTGCCGGCGATGTTCGGGTCGATCCGGGGCGCCACACTGATGCTTGGAACGCGCGACCCGATGTTGAGGCTAGGCGAGCGCATGATGCTTTGGGCATGAACCGCTGCGCCATCGAGATAGGCAAACGGCAATGCCGCCAAAGGTAACGCCAACGCCGCACGCCGCGCCTTTATCCGCCAATTCGCAGGATCGTGAACCATGGGACCTCGGGCTCTCGCGCTGATTATCGGGCGCCGCGCAGCTTTAAGGCGCAGCCACCGCGAGACTGACAATCTTCTCGTGTTGCAGCTTGCCCAGCAGGCCGGCGACTTCATCCTTCGTCATCGCTCGATTGCCGAATTGCAGCCGAAACATGCCGCCCCTGGCGCCATCGACGATCGAGGCCTGATAGCTGTCGAGCAGAGCCGTGATGTCGGCAACCCGCGCATCCGGCGCGAAACGCACCAGCGCGCGCGGCGGCGCTCCCGGTCCCAGAGCGCGGGTGATGGGCTCGTTGGTGCTTAACGACGCCGTCTGGAACGAGGCGTTCTGGCTCTTCATCAGCACTGCGCCGATCACGCCGGCCTGCAACAATAGCGCCAGTGCGCCGAGGCTCGCCGACCAGGCCAGCGTCCGCGGCGACAGACTTGCGAAAAATCCAGCTACCCGCGTGGAAAAATTGAGCGACGCCGACGGTTTGCGCGCCGGTTCGCCGTCGATCGCCGCGAACAGCTTCTGCATGGCGCGCGCGGACGGCGCACCGAGGCTTTCGTTGAGATGAATGGTCTCGGCGTATTCTTCGCGGATCACCGCGTATTGCCTGGCGAGCTCGGGAT
Source organism: Bradyrhizobium sp. (assembly GCA_041495185.1). Lineage (GTDB taxonomy): Bacteria > Pseudomonadota > Alphaproteobacteria > Rhizobiales > Xanthobacteraceae > Bradyrhizobium. The sequence goes on along the minus strand of JBGQCE010000188.1, from coordinate 3,144 downwards.
CGCGGGCGAGCGCTTCATCGACACGGCGGGTATCGCGCGCATTCAGCGTGCCGGCCGCATGCCATGGCAACAGCATTTCTATTTCACTGGGCTCTTGCTCCAGTATTTTTTTCCTCGCCATCATGGCCAGCCTCGCTCTACGCCGGCTGCCTTCAGCAGTTCGGCCAGTTTCTTGCGCGCATAAAACAAGCGCGTCTTCACAGTGTTCTGCGGGATACCGACGATTTCGGCCACCTCTTCCACGGATTTCTCGTGGTAGTAGACGAGATCGACGATCTCCCGATGCTCCGACGAAAGTGCCGTCAGGCACTTGCGCAACGCTTCACTGGTATCCTTCTTCTGCACCGCCACCTCGGGATCGTCGGACGTATCCTCGATCGCGTTGGCGGCCTCATCGTCCAGTTCGACGTCCTTCCTGCGGCGCAGCGCGGAAAGGGCCTTGAATCGCGTAATTGCCAGCAGCCAGGTGGAAACGGCGGATCGGCCTTCGAACTTGCCAGCCTGGCGCCACACATCGAGGAAAACCTCGCTAATGAGATCCTCCGCGACCTGTTCATCCCGCACGAGCCGAAGCCCGAAGCGAAAAACCCTGACATGGTGCCGTCCGTACAGCACCTGCATGGCGAGGCGGTCGCCTTGAGCGATCCGAGCGATCAGGACGTCGTCCGAAGCCGCCTGTGTCGCACTCAATGGCCGTCTCGCAAGGTTGGTCGGCTGGGGTTGGCCGGTGGTTCGATGGGAAAGGCAAGATTCTTCAAATTATCGCAAGTGCCCGATTGTTTCTGTGACGTACCACACAGAGAGCGTTCTCCCGGCCACCCTTGAGCGTACCGGAACAAACCAACCCAAAAAATTGGTATCATAATACAGAAATGCTTTCTTCGGGCCCGGAGCGTCCGCTACCAACCTTACCAAGGCTTGGCCTACAAAACAGTACTCGCACGACCGGTCCCTCCTTCGCGGCCGCCAAGCCGGAATCCGGCGCATCGCTCCATAAGCGCCGGATCCGGCTAATTTCCGTTGCCAAACAAGGGCAAGGGCGGCCTTCGGCGGCCAGGATTCGTTGCAAAAGATACCAAACCTAAAGGCTTTCCCACTTAGATTTTTGAAGGGCTGAATTCCACCAACGGCGAGACAATGGGCACCGCTGCGTCCCCCTTTCTGAATCCGATTGCGGCTGAACTGGAAGGCGTGGGTTCCAAGCCGACGGCGAAGACGCTATCGCGCCGGGCCAAACAGCGCCGTGACATTCAGGGAATGATCGGCGCCAGCTATGTCATCGACGCGTTCATCCTGCTGATCTACGCCCATGCCGGTACGATACCGGCGACGATCGGGCCGGCATATGCGGGTTGCGGCCTGTTCTTTGTCGGCTGCTGTATCGCGATCTCGGAGATGGGGTTCAACGATCGTTTCAAGGATCATTATCTCGTCACGCCGCAGTCGATCATCAGCATGTTGATCATGCTGGCCTTCGCCTACATCGCGCCGGAAGTCGGCGTGATGTTTCTCTGCACGCTGTTCGTCGTGTTCAGTTTCAGCTCGCTGCGATCGACCCCGCGGCAAACGGCAATTGTCTGGACTGCGATGGCGTTAGGCCTGGCCGTGCTGTTTCTTTTGACCGACAAGCCGATCTCGATGCCGCACGATAGCTATCTGGAGCGCTTCGCGACGATGACGGTGTTCATCCTGACCATCGGGCGCTGCATGTTCATCGGAATATTTTCCAGTTCGATGCGTCAGTCACTCTACAAGAGCGGAATCGAGCTCAAGGAAGCCTACAAGCGCATCGAAGAACTGGCCGAACTCGACGAGCTGACGGGTTCGTTCAACCGCCGCTGCATCATGCGGATGCTGGACGACGAGATTCCCCGCGCCCATCGCAGCAAGACGCCCTGCTCGGTCGCGCTGATCGATCTCGACTGGTTCAAGCGCATCAACGATGCCTACGGCCACCCCACCGGCGACGAAGTGCTCAGGACATTCGCGATCACCGTATTCGCCAACATCCGCAACATCGACAGGTTCGGCCGCTACGGCGGCGAGGAGTTCCTGCTGATGCTTCCCGATACGCCAGGCGACGTCGCAGCCCGCATCCTCGACCGGCTGCGGGCGATCATCGCCGATCTCGACTGGAGCGCGTTCTCGCCGGGCATGCAGGTAACCATTTCCGCCGGCGTCGCGACGCTGCGACCGGACGAGAGACCCGACAGCTTTCTCGCTCGCGCCGACCGCGCGCTTTACGCAGCCAAGGCACAGGGACGCAACCGCATCACCAGTGCCTGATCCGACCCACTTCCGTTTCCGGGGGCGAAGAAACCGTCACCGGTCTTAAATACCCGAACGCTCCAGGACAGAGTCATGAGTTCGAAATCTGCCGCCACTTCCGAAAGTCTGCTCGACGAATTGCAGGCCACGCTCGCGCACGGAACCGTCGCGCGGCGGGTCGAAACCCTGCGCCGCGTGACCGATCTCTTTATCAACGGCGCGGTGGATTTTTCGGACGAACAGATCGGGCTGTTCGACGACGTTTTCCAATGCCTGATCGCTCACATCGAGACCTCCGCCAAGGCACTGCTCGCCAATCGCCTCGCTCCGATCAACACGGCGCCGCCGCTTACCATTCGCGCGCTGGCGTTCGACGATCTCATCGAGGTCGCAGCTCCCGTGTTGTCCCGGTCGGAGCGGCTCGACGACGAGGCGCTGATCGAGAACGCACGTAACAAGAGTCAGGCGCATCTGATGGCGATTTCGACGCGAAGGGTGCTGAGCGGCGCGGTCACCGACGTGCTGGTGCTGCGCGGCAACGACGAGGTGATCCAGAGCACCGTCAACAATCCCGGCGCGGAATTCTCCGAACGCGGCTTCACCCGGCTGGTCAATCGCGCCGAGGGGGACGACAATCTCGCGACCTGCATCGGCCTGCGGCCGACAATTCCGCGGCACCTCTACCTGAAACTGATCGCGAAGGCCTCGGTGACGGTGCGCGAGCGGCTCGAGGCCGCCAACCCGCCGCTGCCGGGCGACGTGCCGACCGCGGTACGGGAGGCGGCGCGGCTGGCGCGCACCGCGCCCGCGGCCATCACCCGGGAAACGGAAATCTCGCATGCGCTGGTCAAATCATTGTACGAGGACGGCAGACTC
>JBGQCE010000187.1:0-6735 GCA_041495185.1 Bradyrhizobium sp. | reverse complement strand
TGCCACAATGGAACCATATCATCAAGCTTGCGTTCTTCATTCGTGCCGCGGTGCCGCGAGTTCATGACGCACCGGCGCGTGAGGGTGTCATGTCGAAACTCAATATTGGGATTGCCGCTATTGTTCTGGTGACCGTGCTGTCGGCCGCTGGTTACGCCGTTGCGAAAGGTGGCGGCGGCCATGGAGGAGGTGGTCACGGTGGGGGCGGCCATGGTGGCGGGCATTTCGGCGGCCACGGTGGTGGACATTTCGGCGGCCATGCGCACTTCGGCGGTGGTGGGCGCCACATCGGTGGCAGATCGGTGAGCTTCCGTTCGTCTGTGCGACCGGGTTTCAGCCGCAATCGTGCTTTTGCCGTCCAAAACGTGAGAGCCAATACGTTGAACTCCCGTGCGTTTTCCCGAACGATGCGCAACGCGGGTGCGCTGCGCAACCCCGGCATTCGGGCCCAGATTGCCGCCGGCGCGGCGATAGCAGGATGGCACAACGGCCGAACTGGAAGCGGATGGTGGCGGCACGGTAACGGCGGATACGGATGGGTCGGGCCGCTGTTCTGGCCGTTCGCTTATTTTGACATCTACGACTATGCGATCTGGGGCAATGGCGTTGGCGCCTCGTTCTGGGGCTACGGCTACGATGACATCTACGCCGGCATGTTTGCACCCTACGGCTACGATGACCTTACGGGCTATTTGCCGCCACGCGCCTCGCTCGCACCTGGCAACCCCAGTGCGGCGCCCGACCGGCTGGCGCAAATGTGCGGTGAGGATAGCCGTGATATTGCCGGCCTGCCGATTGATTTGATTCAGCAGGCTATCGAGCCGACCGATACGCAACGTGCCGCGCTCGACGATCTCGCCAACGCCTCGGTCACGGCCGCGCAGAACATCAAGGCAGCCTGCCCGACAACAATATCACTGACGGCGCCAAATAGACTTGCATCTATGCAGCAACGCATTGAGGCGATGATCGCGGCAGTGGCAACGGTGCAGCCGCCGCTGGACAAATTCTACGGCCTCCTGAACGATGAGCAGAAGGCGCGGTTCAATGCACTCGGTGAGAACCAGCGCATGAGAACCACCGCAAGAAGGAGCAATAGACCGCTTGTTGAGAGCTGCGCAGCGCAATCCGCCGCGATGGAATGGCCGACGGCGGAGATCGATGCGAGGCTGCGACCGACCGATGCGCAACGTGCGAGCCTTGTCGCGCTCCAGGATGCCAGCGCCAAAGCGGCGGAAATGCTCAAGACCTCATGCCGGGCCGACGATGCGGTCACGCCACCGGCACGGCTCACCGCTGTCGGCAAAAGGCTCGACACCATGCTGCAAGCGGTCAAGGTGGTGCGTTCGGCACTTGACGATTTCTACGGAACGTTGAGCGACGAGCAGAAGGCCCAATTCGAGGCGATCGGCCCGCGGCGAACGGCCTCTGCGGATCAGCCCGACACGAGGCGAAGACATTCCCGCAGGTACCGCGGTTTCGGTTTTTGATCGGCCGGCGTTCGCGGCTTGCCTCGCGCGTGACGCTCAGCCCGCGTAGAGCCCCTTGTCTCGCGCCTGACGGATGGCGAGAGCCGCCAGCAGGTCGAGCATCGGCGTCGACAATCCTGCGGCCCTGGCAAACGCCGCCGGCGCTCTCACCAGCGTATCGATCTCCATCGCCCGGCCGAGCTCGTAGTCTTGCAGCAGCGACGGCTTGTGATTGGGCGCCGGTCCGCTTCTGGTGGTGCGTTTGACGTCAGGGAAACAACTTTGACCGATGCTGTTGGCCTCGTCGAGCAGGCGCGGCACCACATCGCGCAACGCCGGGTCCTCCCTTACGCCCTTGGCGGTTTGCCCGGTAATCAGACACAGCACCGACATCGACATGTTGGTCAAAAGCTTGGACCAGATCGTCTCCCTGATCCGCAGTGTCGGCGGCGACCCGATCGAAGCATCGTTCAGTGCCGCTCGCAACCGTTCGATCCGCGCGCTCGGTCGGTCATCGCATTCGCCGACCAGCAGCATGTTCCGGTCGGGGGAGAGATTTGCGACAATGCCCGGCGCGACGACCTCGTTCGACGAAAAGATCACGCCGCCGATGATCCGCTCCCTGGAAACGGCTGACCGTAACGCCCCGCCGGGATCCAGAAAGCCGAGGTCAGGCGTCGGCGGATGATCGGGAGCAAGCCCGATGTCGTACCACCAGGGAATGCCGTTCTGGGCAAACACGACGCCAGTGTCGTCGTGCAGCAACGGCCGCAGACCCGTTGCCAGACTGCTTAATCCGGTCGCTTTCAGCGTGCTGATGACAAAATCCTGCGGACCGAGCGCGGCCGGATCGTCGGATGCTCTGACCTTTGCCGAGAACTCGGCGCTCCCTACACGAAGCGTCAGGCCCCTTGCCTTTACCGCCTCGAGATGAGGTCCGCGCATCACGCAGGATACATCATGTCCTGATAGCGCGAGCCGCACCGCAAAATGGCTGCCGACGGCACCAGCGCCGAAGATGCATATCCGCATAGGGTGGATGTCCGGTTTATGGGATCAACGGCACAAAAGCTAGTTTCTACAGGCTTACCCCGCGACGCAACCGGCCATGCGATCTGCGCTGTACCGCTCGCGTTGGTGCGGTGAGAAGTGAGGAGAGTTTTGCGCCTGATGGGTTCTTGAACTCCTACGGCTCGGCGGTGCGGATGCCCGCCGGGCTGACCTTCATCGCGATCGGCGTCGTTTTCGTCAGCGTCTTGCCGTCGAACGCAAAGGTTGCGATCTCGCTCTCCACCATGCACTGGACCAATATGGTTTTGGAATCTTTTGACCATGCGATGCCCTGGCACCAGTGCCCGATTTTAGCTTCCGTCACGGGGGCGAGGTCGGTGCCGGCGATCCGGTAGATCTTCAGCAATCCATAATCGTTGAAGAACGGCGAGGTTTTGGCCTTGTTCGAGCCGTTGACCACATTGACCGCCACATAAGCGCCATCCGGCGACATCTTCAGGGCTTCCGGCGTTTGACCGACAGAGATGGTGGTCGCGACACGGATCGGCTTGGCGCGCATATCGATCAGGCTGATGGAATCGGCGTCGCCGCTGCCCATGCCGACATTGCCGACAATAGCCACGTCCCCGCTGCCGGTGCTGTCGATCTGGTAGGGGCGCAGTGCGGAGAATAGATCGCGCTTGGTGTACTCCACCTTGCTGCCGTCGACCGAGAGAATAGCGATGCGGCTGTCGCCATCACGTGTGACCAGCGCCGTCGCGCCATCGCGGGAGAAGATCGCGTGGCTCGGGCCGGACTTCGCATCTCCGAGCGCGATTTTGCCGGCCGGGGTCAGCGCATTGCCGCTGATCGTGAAGACCGAGACGGTCCCCTCGCTGCGGTTGGCCACCAACGCCAGCGTCGCCGCGTGATTGATCGAAACGCCGGCGGCGCCGGCGCCGGCCTGCAGCGTCGCCAGAATTTTCGGTGGTGAGGATTTCAGGTCGATCACCGTCAACTTGTCGTCGGCAATCGCTTTGGTTGGGTCGGCGGGATCGACTTTCATCGCGCCGGTGACCAGCGCGAAACTTTCATCCGGGGAGATGGCTACGCTCGCGGGTGGGCCGACCACGCTTGCAGGCGCCGGCAATTCTGCAACGATGCGCGGCGAGCTGCCTGAAAGATCGATGATCGAAACCGTGTCCGGCAACGGCTCCTTGCGGACCGTCGCCACCCCGCTTTCCAGGACCATCTTGCCGTCATTGGCCGAAACCGCGATCTCGGCATGAGATGCCGGGCCTGTCACAGCGATCAATAATATTGTGATCAATTTCAACGCAGCTTTACTGGATCGCATGCTGTTTCTCCCCGGAATAGTCGGACCTCTGCGGGTCCATATTGGGGCAGTATTAAACGACGAGGAGGTGTTGTCGACTCCGTAACGGCGCCTTTGACTCGGTAGCTAAAATTCCCGGCTCGGGGCATCATGCCCGCACACCATTCGGGAACCCCCAATTGTCCTCGAAAACCATCGAAGAACCCGCGCGCCAGGTGCCACTCTATGGCGAGTATGAAGTTGTCGTCCTCGGCGGCGGACCCGCCGGCATTGCCGCAGCGGTGGCTGCGGCGCGCGCAGGTCGGCGCACGCTCTTGATCGAGCGTTATGGTTTTCTCGGCGGCATGGGGACGGCGGCGGGCGTCACCAATTTCTGCGGGCTTCACGCCAATGTTCATGGCGAGATGCATCGCGTGGTGCAGGGCATCGCCTCCGATCTGCTAGGCCGTATCGATCGTCTTGGCGGGCTGAACGCGCCGCATCTCATTCTCGGAAAAATTCTGGCGCAGGCCTACGACACCGCGGCCTACAAGATCGCGGCCGACGATCTGCTCGCCGCCCACACGGTCGATATTCTCTTTCACGCGCTCGGCGCCGGCGTGGTGATGCATGATGAGCGCCGTATCAACGCGCTGATGGTCGAGACCAAGGCCGGCCGTCAGGCGGTGCGCGCTGACATCTTCATCGATTGCTCCGGCGATGGCGATCTCGCGGCCTGGGCCGGGGCGCGTTTCGAGGTCGGCGATAATGCCGGCAGCATGCTCTATCCCTCGATGATGTTTCGCCTCAACGGCATCGATCCCGAAAAGGCTGGAGAGGCCTGGCGGACGATCCCGGCGCTGATGGAAAAAGCCGAAGCCGCCGGCACGCATCATTTTCCGCGCAAGGCCGCGATCGTCCGGCCGCAGCGCTCGCAAATCGAATGGCGGGTCAACTTTACGCAATTGGCGCGCGAGGACGGCACCGCGATCAATGGGCTTGAGCCCGACGATCTCACCCGCGGCGAAATCGACGGCCGCCGCCAGGCTGTCAACGCCTTCAATTTCCTGCGCACGGTGCCGGGCTTCGAGAAATCCTACATCGTCGATCTGCCGCCGCAACTCGGCATCCGCGAAACCCGGCGCATCGTCGGCGGCTATATGCTCTCAGGCGAGGACGTGCTCGGCTGCGCCTCGTTTGACGATTCGATCGGCGTCAACGGCTGGCCGATGGAATCCCATGTCGCGGGTGATGTGATTTTCAAGTTTCCGCCGATTCCGCAATCGCGCGGCTTCAACGAATTGCCGTATCGCATGCTGACCCCGGAAGGCATAGACAATCTGCTGGTGGCCGGGCGCTGCGCCTCGATGACCCATGATGGCCAGTCAGCGGCGCGCGTCTCCGGCGCCTGTTTTGCGATGGGGGAGGCCGCAGGCTCAGCTGCCGCATTGGCGCTGGGCGGCAATACGATTCCGCGCGACATTGCGGTTGAAAAGCTGCAACAACAGCTGAAACAACAGGGCGCATTTATCGGGCGGGACCAGGACGTGCCCGCTGGCCCGTAAGCAAGAGACGGAGGAAGCTGAATGACGGGATTGGCGCGGCTGGTGTTGACGGGCCTGCTGGTCATCGCGGCGAGCGGGATCGCTCTCGCCGACGACGCCTTGAAGGCGAAGGTCGGCGTGCTCAGGTTGTCGTCATCGGCGCCGGTGTTCATCGCGCAGGACAAGGGCTATTTCCGCGACGCCGGCCTCGAAATCGAATTGAAATTCTTCGATGCGGCGCAGCCGATCGCGGTCGCGACCACCTCGGGCGACATCGACTTCGGCATCACGGCGTTTACCGCCGGTCTTTATAATCTCGCCGGCAAGGGCACGCTGAAGGTGATCGGCGGCATGAGCCGCGAAAAGGCGGGCTATCCCCTGATCGGCTATTTCGCCAGCAACAACGCCTATGCCGCCGGTCTGAAGACGCCGAAGGATCTCGCCGGAAAGCGCATCGCGGTCACGCAAGTCGGCTCCAGCTTTCACTATTCGCTCGGCCTGCTCGCCGACAAATACGGTTTCAAACTCAGCGACATAAAAGTGCTGCCGCTGCAATCGCTGTCGAATGCCGCAGCCGCGCTAAAAGGCGAGACCGTCGATGCCGCGCTGTTGCCGGTCTCCACCGCGCGGAAGCTGATGGACGATGGCGGGGCGAAGCTGTTGGGCTGGGTCGGCGACGAAACGCCCTGGCAGTTAGGTGCGGTATTCGCCTCGCCCAAAACACTGGCCGACAAGGCGCTGGCCACAAAACTTCTTGGCGCGCTGGCGCGCGCCGACCGCGAATACCACGACGTGATCCTGGCTGCGGTTACGGGTGGCAAGGCGCCGATCGACGACAAGACCAGGCCGCTGCTCGAGATCATCGCGAAATATACCAACCTGCCGGTCGAGCAGGTGGTCGGCAATTGCGCCTATATCGATCCCGACGGCAAGCTCGACGTTGGGAATGTCGATAACCAGATCAGCTGGCTGCAGGAGCAGGGTTTCGTCGACAGGGGATTTAATGCCGACGGCATCATCGCCAAGGAATATGTGAAGCCGGATTAATGGAAGAGAATGCAGCGGCACACTCACACCATCCCCGCCATCCTGAGGAGGCCGCAACGCGGCCGTCTCGAAGGACGACGGCCCGGGCCGCTCATCCTTCGAGGCTCGCTGCGCTCGCACCTCCAGCGACAACGGCGAAGCCGTTGCGCAGGGATGACGGATCGGAAATCTAGATGGACCTGATCGCCGACCATATCAGTCACCGGTTCGGCGCGCTCGACGTGCTCGACGACGTGTCGTTCACGGTTGGATCGGGCGAAGTGGTGGCGATTGTCGGTCCCTCCGGCTGCGGCAAGAGCACGCTGCTGTCTGTTCTGGGCGGGTTGTTGCAGCCGAGCGCAGGGTCGGCGGAATTGCGCGGCGCGCCGCC
>JBGQCE010000186.1:0-6790 GCA_041495185.1 Bradyrhizobium sp. | reverse complement strand
CGCTCACCGAACGCCTGCTCCGGCTCAATCTCAATCCTGAAATCGCGGCCATGCTGCGCGCCAAGGCCGACTGGTTCAACGGCCGCCAGGCGACGCAAATGCAGCCGGTCGCTCCGATCACCCGCACGCCGTATTTCTGCTCGGGCTGCCCGCACAACACCTCGACCAAGGTGCCGGATGGCAGTCGCGCCTTCGCCGGCATCGGCTGCCATTTCATGGCGCTGTGGATGGATCGCAACACCGAAACCTTCACCCATATGGGCGGCGAGGGCGTGCCGTGGGTGGGTGTCGCGCCCTTTACCAACGAAAAGCACGTCTTCGCCAATCTCGGCGACGGCACCTATTTCCACTCCGGCAGTCTCGCGATCCGTCAGGCGATCGCCTCCAAGGCCAATATCACCTACAAGATCCTCTACAACGATGCGACCGCAATGACCGGCGGTCAGCATGTCGACGGCGAGCTGTCGCCGCAGCAGATCACCTTCCAGCTGCATTCGGAAGGTATCCGCGACATCTATCTCGTATCGGAAAATCCTGATGCCTATCCGCCCTCCGACATTGCGCCAGGCACCAAAACCGCGCATCGCGACGAACTCGACGCGGTCCAGAAGACGCTACGCCAGGTGAAAGGCGCCTCGGCAATCGTGTTCGTGCAGACTTGCGCTGCCGAAAAGCGCCGCCGCCGCAAACGGGGAACGCTGGAAGATCCGGCGCGCCGCGTGCTCATCAATCCCGCGGTGTGCGAAGGCTGCGGCGATTGCTCGGTGCAATCGAACTGCATTTCGGTGGAGCCGCTGGAGACCGAACTCGGGCGCAAGCGCACCATCAATCAATCGACCTGCAACAAGGATTATTCCTGCCTGAAGGGCTTTTGCCCGTCCTTTGTTACCGTGGACGGCGGCAAGCTGCGCCGCCGCGCGCCGGCCGATCTCGGCAATATCGGCGATCTGCCGGAACCGGCCTCAAAGCCCTCGCTCGATCGGCCCTACAATGTCGCGGTCGGCGGCGTCGGCGGCACCGGCGTGCTGACCATCGGCGCGCTGCTCGGCATGGCCGCGCATATCGAGGGTAAGGCCAGCATGATCCTCGATATGTCGGGCCTTGCGCAAAAGGGCGGCGCGGTGCTGAGCCATGTGCGGTTGTCGGAACACACCGCCGACGTCACCTGTTCGCGGATCGTTACCGGCACCGCAGATCTCGTCATTGCCGCCGACGAAGTGGTGGCGGTGGCCAAGGAAACCATCACGCTCTGCGAATCCAGCCGCACCTTTGGGGTCATCAACACCCATCTCATCCCGACCGCGGATTTTATCATGAACCGCGATTTCAATTTCCAGAGCCGCAAGGTCGATCACGTGCTGGAAACGGCGCTGCGCAAGGATTCGTCGTTCTTCGATTTCACCAAGCCTGCCGAAATCCTGCTCGGCGATTCCATCGCCACCAACATGATGATGCTGGGCTATGCCTATCAGAAGGGATTGTTGCCGCTGTCCGCGGTTGCGATCGAGCAGGCGATCGAGATCAACGGTGTTGGCATCAAGATGAACACCCAGGCATTCCAGTTGGGGCGCATGGCGGCGGCCGATCCCGCGCGGTTGGCTGCGATGATGAAGGGCCAGGATACGAGCGTGGCGCCGAAGACGCTTGATGCGATGTCGCTCGATGAGATCATCGCCCACCGCAGCGCGTTGCTGACGGATTATCAGAACGAAAAGCTTGCCCAGCGTTACCGCAACATGGTGACGCAGGTGCGCAACGCCGCTGACGTCGGCGGCTTTGGCGATGCATTGCCGCGCGCGGTTGCGATCAACTATGCCAAGCTGCTCGCCGTGAAGGACGAGTACGAGGTGGCACGGCTCTACACCGACGGACGGTTTGAAAAGCAGCTGCGCGATCAGTTCGACGGCGACTTCAAGGTCAGCTTCCATCTCGCGCCGCCGACGTTGGGCGGCGCCGTCGATGCCTTGGGGCGGCCGCGCAAGCGCGCGTTCGGCGCGTGGATGATGCCGGTATTCCGGCTGCTGGCGAAAATGCGCGGCTTGCGCGGAACGCCGTTCGACCTGTTCGCCAACAGCGCGCATCGGCACCTCGAACGCGACCTGATCGCCGGCTACGAGAAGGACGTCGCCCATGTGCTGTCAGTGCTTTCACCGCTGACGCTGGATACCGCGATCGAGATATTGTCGCTGCCGGATCGCATCCGCGGCTACGGGCCGGTGAAGGAGAAATCGGTGCAGGATGCCAAGGCGCGCTATGCGCAGCTGGCCGCCGATCTCGCCAACCCGCCGCCGGCGCCACGGCAGATCGCGGCGGAGTAAACCTTCATCCCTCATGGTGAGGAGCGCGTCTTCGCGCGTCTCGAACCAATGAGGCGGGCTGCGGCGGATAGGCCTGCTGATTTGCCCGACGGGCTATTTTGCGTCTAGCCCTGCTCGTAAAAATATTTCGCTTTGCCGATTGGTAGAAACAGCGATAGGGCGAATGAGTCCCGTCCTCACAAGAGGGGCGTATCGCGATCGTCACGGACGTTGGGTGCGGGATGCGGTGGACGCTTTAGCGGCGCGTTGACGAACGGCGCTAGTGCGGACGGCGAAGTCGTGTGGTCCTGGCGTCCCGACGCTGACGCTAAGTTTCGCGGAGCAATCTGCGTAACGACGGTGGCAAGAAAGCCCGGTCACCGGGGAGAGCACGAAGGAAACCGTTAAAACCACTGCGCGGGGAATGCCGGTTGATTGCGGTGTACCTGTGGTGACTACGCTCGTGTGCTTCTTCATTTTTGCACGCGAGGCTGCGGGTGCGAGCTGCGCACCCGGCATTCCCTGCGCCCTCTGTTGTCGAGGGACAGTTTTCTGGCAAAGCTCGGGCGCTATCCACGCCGCGAGAATGCGGAGGAGTATCCAGAATTGGAGTAACGTCGTTGCGAGGAGCGAAGCGACGAAGCAATCCATCTTCCTTTGTTGTTGCCCGTGGATTGCTTCGCTTCGCTCGCAATGACGGTCTCAGACGCCGGTGATGGAAATCGAGAGGTCACGGCGTACTGGATACCCCGCTGGAGCCTGCCATCGGGCTCGCCGAAGGCGTTGGCATTCCGTGTCGCGGGATTGCTCCTGGCGAATTCGATGGCCGGGACGCTTGCCAAGGCTGCCCCGAAAGGCGAGAAAACGCTTGCGAACAAGAAACGCCAGCGGAGAACGCATTGAGTATCAAGGGCAAGGCCTATATCGCCGGGATTTACGAGCATCCAACCCGGCATGCACCCGACAAATCCACCGCACAGCTTCATGCCGAAGTCGCCAAGGGCGCATTGGAAGACGCAGGTCTGACCAAGGCCGATATCGACGGCTATTTCTGTGCCGGCGACGCCCCGGGCGGGGTGATGGCGATGGTCGATTATCTGGGCCTCAAGGTCCGTCATTTCGATTCCACCGACACCGGCGGCTGCTCCTATCTGGTCCATCTCGGCCATGCCGCGGAGGCGATCGCCGCCGGCAAATGCTCGATTGCGCTGATCACGCTGGCGGGCAAGCCGCGCACCGGCGTCATGCCGCCGCGCGCCACCGGCGCCGAGGTCGATTTCGAGGCCGCCTACGGCGCCACCACGCACAACATTTATGGCATGTGCGCCATGCGCCACATGCATGAGTTCGGCACCACCAGCGAGCAACTTGCCTGGATCAAGGTCGCGGCATCCCATCACGCGCAATACAACGAGCATGCGATGCTGCGTGACGTCGTTACCGTCGAGGACGTCATCAACTCGCCGATGATTTCCGATCCGCTGCACCGGATGGATTGCTGCGTCGTCACCGACGGCGGCGGCGCGCTGATCGTGACCACGCCGGAAATCGCCAGGAGCCTGAAAAGGCCGCTGGTGCGCATGATCGGGCATGGCGAGGCGATGAAGGGGCCGCGTGGCGGCAAGGATCTCGATCTCACTTACTCCGCCGGCGTCTGGTCGGGTCCGCGGGCGTTCGAAGAGGCCGGCGTCACGCCAAAGGACATCAAATACGCTTCGATCTACGACAGCTTCACCATCACGGTGCTGATGCAGATCGAAGACTTGGGTTTCTGCAAGAAAGGCGAGGGCGGCAAGTTCGTCGCCGACGGCAATCTGATTTCCGGCGTCGGCAAGCTGCCTTTCAACACCGATGGCGGTGGCCTCTGCAGCAATCATCCGGTCAATCGCGGCGGCATGACCAAGATCATCGAAGCGGTGCGCCAGCTTCGCGGCGAAGCTCATCCGAAGGTGCAGGTCAAGAACTGCGATCTCGCCGTCGCCCACGGCACCGGCGGACTGCTCGGCGTGCGTCACGCCGCCTCAACCTGCATTCTGGAGCGTGCGTGATGGCTGATGCAAAGAAATATCCGGCGCCGCAGGGCAATCCCGAAACCAAACCGTTCTGGGATGCCGCAGCGCAAGGAAAGTTCCTGATCAAGCGCTGCACCGCGTGCGGCGAGCCGCATTATTTTCCGCGCTCGATCTGTCCGTTTTGCTTTTCCGACAAGACGCTTTGGGAGGAAAGCTCGGGCGAGGGCACGATCTATACATTCAGCCTGATGCGCAAATCGGCGAGCGGACCCTACGCGATCGGGTATGTGACCTTGAAGGAAGGCCCGTCGCTGCAGACCAATTTCGTCGACTGCGACTTGTACAAGCTCAAGATCGGCCAGAAGGTCAAGGTGGTGTTCAAGCCGACCGACGGCGCGCCGCTGCCGTTCTTCACGCCGGTTTGATGCGCACGAAGCGCGCCCAGCTAGAGGTCGTCATCCCCGCGAAAGCGGGGATCCAGTAAACGCCGGTGATTACTGGATGCCCGCCTTCGCGGGCATGACGAAAGCAAAAGAAAAATTCGGGAGAACATCTAAAATGCCGATCAAGTACGACGAGTTGATGGCGCTGAAAAATCTTGGCCAGAAATACGCCTACACCGATCGCGAGGTGATGCTGTACGCCTATGGCATCGGCATGGGCGCAGACCCGATGGATGAGAAGGAGCTGGCCTTCGTCAACGAGGCCGTCGCCACGCCGCGCGCCTTGAAAATCGTCCCGACATTCGCATCCGTCGCGGCCTGGGGAGCCGGGCCCGGCGAAATGAATCTCAACCGCGTGATGGTGGTCGATGGCGAACGCGACATCACCTTCCACAGGCCGCTTGCGGCCGCCGCCCACATCACCGCCGATTCCAGCGTGCTCGACGTCTTCGACAAGGGCAAGGACAAGGGCGCCGTGATCCGGCACAAGACGGTGCTTAAAAACGAGAAGGGCGAGGAGCTGGCGACGCTGGTCGCTTCGCGTTTTGCGCGCGGCGACGGCGGGTTCGGCGGACCATCGGAAGGCCAGCCCGAACCGCACAAGGTGCCGGCCCGTGCGCCGGACAAATCAATCGATATCTCCACGCGCCCGGATCAGGCGCTGGTCTACCGGCTCTGCGGCGATCGCAATCCGCTGCACTCCGATCCCGAATTCGCCAAGCGCGCCGGCTTTCCGAAGCCGATCCTGCATGGCATGTGCACCTACGGCATCACCTGCCGCGGTATTCTGCAGACCTATGCCGACTACGACGCGAGCGCCTTCAAGCAGCACGCCGTGCGGTTCTCCTCGCCGGTCTATCCCGGCGAGACGGTGACGATGGATATGTGGAAAGACGGCAACGTGATTTCATTCGAGGCCAAAGTAAAGGCGCGCAACGTCGCCGTCATCAAGAGCGGCAAGACGGTGCTGGCTTAATTCGCCCGTCATTCCGGGGCGCACGAAGTGCGAACCTCAGATGTGCAACTGCACATCGGGGAATCTCGAGATTCCGGGTTCAGCCCTGCGGGCTGCCCCGGAATGACGGCAACTAATAGGGAGAAAAACATCATGGGATTACTCGACGGCAAGGTTGCGCTGATCACCGGCGCGGGCGGCGGGCTCGGTGAGGCCTATGCCAAACTGTTCGCGCGCGAGGGCGCAGCTGTCGTGGTCAACGACCTCGGTGGACCCCGCGACGGCAGCGGCGCCGATGTCTCGATGGCCCAGAAGGTGGTCAATGCGATCAAGGCCGAGGGCGGCCGCGCGGTCGCCAATGGCGCCGATATTTCGACCATGGCCGGCGGGCAGTCGGTGTTCGACGACGCCATCAAGCATTTCGGCCGTGCCGACATCCTCGTCAACAATGCGGGCATTCTGCTCGACCAGACCTTTGCCAAGGCCACCGAGGCTGGCTGGGACAAGGTCTTGAAGGTGCATCTGAAGGGTACCTTCTGCACCACCCAGCCGGTGTTCCGCTGGATGCGCGAGAACGGCGGCGGCGTCATCGTCAATACGTCTTCGACCTCAGGCCTGATCGGCAATTTCGGCCAGACCAATTACGGCGCGGCCAAGGGCGGTATCTGGGGCCTGTCGAACGTGCTGGCGATCGAGGGCCGCAAATACAACATCCGCATCTGGACGCTGGCGCCGGGCGCGCTGACCCGCATGACCGCCGATCTGCCGCGCTACATCGAAAACCCTGGCGCAGCGCTGGGACCTGATGGCATCGCACCGGCCGTGCTATACATGGTCAGCGAACTGTCGGGCGACCAGACCGGCAAGGTCCTCGGCGTCTCCGGCCCGCGCGGCGTGCGCGAGATGCGGATGATGGAAAAGCCGGGCTGGAAACCGCCGCATACGGGATGGAAGGCTCAGGATATTGTCGACCACGCCAAGGAGATTTTCTTCTCCGAGGAAGAAATCAAGATGGGCGCGCGGCGGTTTTAGAAGTAGCCGTCATTCCGGGGCGCGCGACAGCGCGAACCTAAGATGTGCAAT
>JBGQCE010000185.1:0-6797 GCA_041495185.1 Bradyrhizobium sp. | reverse complement strand
TGCCTTCAACGCCATGGTCGCGGCCTTCAAGGCTGCCACCGGTACCGAGATGAACGTGTTCAGCGAGTCCTTCGAGGACATTCAGCCGAAGGCCTCCGTGGCCGCCAACACCGGGCAGGGTCTGGACCTCGCCTGGGGCCTGCACACGCTGCCGCAGCTGTTCCCGACCAAAGTGCTGAAGATGAACGACGTCGCCGACTATCTCGGCAAGAAGTATGGCGGATGGACCGACGCGGCCGCTGCCACCTGCAAGCAGGGCAACGATTGGCTCGGCATTCCCGTCGCCACCATCGGCGGCTACATGACCTACCGCAAGTCGGCCATGGAAAAGGCCGGCTTCAAGGAATTCCCGAAGGACTTCCCGGGCTTCCTCGAAATGTGCAAGGCGCTCAAGAAGAACAACACGCCGGCCGGCTTCGCGCTCGGTCACGCGTCGGGCGACGCCAACGGGTGGCTGCACTGGGTTCTGTGGGGGCACGGCGCCTATACCGTCGACAAGGACGACAAGGTCATTATCAACTCACCCGAAACCGTGAAAGCGCTCGAATATTGCAAGGCACTTTCCGACACCTTCATTCCCGGCACCGCATCGTGGAACGACGGCTCCAACAACAAGGCATACTTGTCGGGCGAGCTTTATTGCACTGCCAACGGCATCTCGATCTACGTCGCGGCGAAGGACGATCCGACCAAGAAAGACCTCACTGAGGACACTTATCACGCGCTGATGCCGGTCGGTCCGATCGGCAAGCCGACCGAATTTCAGCTCACGGTGCCGATCCTGGCGTTCAACTTCACCAAATACCCGAACGCCGCGAAAGCCTTCATTGCCTTCATGCTGGAGAAGGAAAATTTCGATAAGTGGCTCATCAGCGCACGGGGTTATCTGACCCAAACGCTCAATGCCTATGACGCCTCACCGGTATGGACGGCCGACCCGAAGAACCAGGTGTTCAGCCAGGCCAGCAAGCGCGCGCTTCCCGCTTCCGGCATCGGTAAGCCGGGCGAGAAGGCAGCGACCGCGCTCGCCGACTTCCTGGTGGTCGACATGTTCGCGAACTATTGCACCGGCCGCGAAGACGCCAAAGGCGCGATCGCGATTGTCGAACGGCAGTTGAAGCGCATCTATCGTTGATTACAATCGGAACGGGCTGCAACCGGATTGCAGCCCGCTCCATTCGACGACATTAAGTGATAGTCTGCCGCGTGCACCGGTAAAGACGGCGTCGCCACACTCAAGGGATTTCGTCAATGGCTGACATCGCACTCCAGTCCAGAACCGCCAGACGGCCGATTCGCGAAGCGACGACGTGGGATCAAATCAAGTCCAATCGCAACTGGCTCGGCTTCTGGTTCATGCTGCCGGCGATGGCGTTCCTGATCCTGTTCCTGGCTTATCCGCTGGGCCTGGGGGTCTGGATTTCGTTCACGGATGCGCGCATCGGTCGCCCCGGAGCGTTTATCGGGCTGGAAAACTATGAGTGGCTCTGGGACGATTCGATCTTCTGGCTTTCGGTCTTCAACACACTTTTGTACACCTTCGTGGCGAGCGCGATTAAATTTGCGATCGGACTTTATCTGGCTTTGCTGCTGAACGAAAACATGCCGTTCAAGGCGATGCTGCGCGCATTGGTGCTGATCCCCTTCATCGTGCCGACCGTACTGTCGGCGCTTGCATTTTGGTGGATCTTCGATGCGCAGTTCTCGATCATCTCCTGGTCGCTCAAGCAAATGGGATTGATCACCAATAATATCAATTTCCTCGGCGATGTTACCTGGGCGCGGGCCTGCGTGATCTTCGCCAATATCTGGCGTGGCGTTCCCTTCGTTGCGATCACGCTGCTGGCCGGTCTGCAAACGGTGTCGCCGTCGCTTTACGAAGCCGCGACGCTCGATGGCGCCACCAGCTGGCAACGATTCCGGTTCATCACCTATCCGCTGCTGACGCCGATCATTGCGGTCGTGATGACGTTTTCGGTTCTATTCACCTTCACCGACTTCCAGCTGATCTGGGCGATGACGCGCGGCGGTCCGGTCAATGCCACCCACCTGATGGCGACGCTATCCTATCAGCGGGCGATCATCGGCGGCGTGCTCGGCGAAGGCGCGGCCATATCGAATGCAATGATCCCGTTCCTGCTCGCCGCGATCATGATCTCGTGGTTCGGACTGCAGCGCCGCAAATGGCAGCAGGGAGAATCCAATGACTGACCTTCCCGCATCGAAACCGATCGATCTCCAATCCGTGCTGTCGGGCTCGTCGCCGACGGCCGCGATGGACGATCACAGCGTGGGCATGAGCTACCTGGAATCGCTGCCGCGACGCCTGGTCACGCTCTATCTGCCGCTGTCGATCATCGTGATCGTCCTGCTGTTCCCGTTTTATTGGATGGCGCTCACCGCCATTAAGCCCGACGATCAGTTGCTCGATCTCAACACCTACAATCCGTTCTGGACCTGGAATCCGACGTTCAAGCACATTCATAAGCTTTTGTTCGAAAGCTACTACCCGCTGTGGCTATGGAACACGATGTATGTGGCGATCTGCTCGACGGTGCTGTCGATCGTTGCCAGCGTGCTTGCGGCCTACGCCATCGTGCGGCTGCGCTATCGCGGCGCGCAATGGGTCGGCGGGCTGATCTTCATGTCCTATCTGGTGCCGCCGTCGATCCTGTTCATTCCACTCGCAACCGTCGTATTTCAGTACGGCATGTTCGACACACCATTCGCACTGATCCTGACCTATCCGACCATCTTGATTCCGTTCTCGACCTGGCTGTTGATGGGCTACTTCAAGACCATCCCGTTCGAGCTGGAAGAATGCGCGCTGATCGATGGCGCGAGCCGCTGGCAGATCCTGACCAGGATCGTGCTGCCGCTGGCGATCCCCGGGCTGATCTCGGCGTTCATCTTCTGCTTCACGCTGTGCTGGAACGAATTCATTTATGCGCTCACCTTTCTCACATCCGTTCAGAACAAGACGGTGCCGGTCGCGATCGTCAACGAATTCGTCGACGGCGACGTCTATCGCTGGGGATCGCTGATGGCGGGCGCGCTGGCGGGCTCGCTGCCGCTGGTCATCCTCTATGCGTTCTTTGTCGAGCATTACGTCTCGGCGATGACCGGAGCGGTGAAAGAGTGAGCGCGCAGGCCCGCCTCTAGCTTTTTGTTTTGACGCGTTTTCTTGACGCGAACCGGTTTCCACTTCGCTTGAAAACGCTATAGAACAAGAACAAGAAGGAGTTGGGTCTTGCACATTCTGGTTCTGGGCGCCGCCGGCATGGTCGGCCGTAAATTGACCGAGCGGCTGTTGCGCGACGGGCATCTCGGCAAGCGCGACATCAGCCGCATGACGCTGCAGGACGTGGTTGCGCCGGCAACGCCCGCCAAAACCGGATTTCCTGTCGATACGGTGACCTGCGATTTCGCCGTCCAGGGCGTCGCTGAAAAGCTGGTCGCGGGCCGTCCGGACGTGATTTTTCATCTCGCGGCGATCGTCTCTGGCGAGGCGGAGCTCGATTTCGACAAGGGCTATCGCATCAACCTCGACGGCACCCGGATGCTGCTGGATGCGATCCGGCTTGCCGGCAGCGGCTACAAACCCAGGGTCGTGTTCACCTCGTCGATCGCGGTGTTCGGCGCCCCGTTTCCGGAAGCCATCGGGGATGAGTTCTTTCACACGCCGCTGTTGAGTTACGGCACCCAGAAGGCGATCGGCGAACTCTTGCTCGCCGATTATTCGCGCCGTGGCTTCATGGACGGCATCGGCATCCGCTTGCCGACCATTTGCATCCGTCCCGGGCTTCCCAACAAGGCGGCCTCCGGGTTCTTTTCCAACATCCTGCGCGAACCGCTCGCCGGCAAGGAAGTGGTGCTGCCGGTGTCCGAGGACGTTCGCCACTGGCATGCCACGCCGCGCTCGGCGGTCGGCTTCCTTCTCCGTGCTGCGACCATTGATTCCGCTGTTGTTGGCCCGCGCCGCAACCTCACCATGCCCGGCCTTTCGGCGACCGTCGGCGAGCAGATCGCAGCGCTAAAGCGGGTGGCGGGAGACAAGGTGGCGGCCCGGATCAAGCGCGAGCCTGACCCGTTCATCATGGGTATTGTCGAAGGCTGGCCGCGCAATTTCGAGCCGAAGCGGGCGCTCCAGCTCGGCTTCACCACCGCCGAAAAGACCTTTGACGACATCATCCGGATCCACATCGAGGACGAACTTGGTGGTAAGTTCGTGGCCTGATCTGTTTGCCGAAATAAGGGGAGAACGACCATGACAGCCAGCATCGTCGGATGGGCGCACACGCCGTTCGGCAAGCTCGATACCGAGACCGTCGAGAGCCTCGTGGTCCGGGTTGCGACCGACGCGCTCGCTGACGCCGGCATCTCCGCCGCCGACGTCGATGAGATCGTGCTCGGCCATTTCAATGCCGGCTTCTCGCCGCAGGATTTTACAGCTTCGCTGGTGCTGCAGGCCGACCCGCATTTGCGCTTCAAGCCGGCGACAAGGGTCGAGAATGCCTGTGCGACCGGATCGGCGGCGGTGCATCAGGGCATCCGCGCCATTGCCGCCGGTGCTGCGAAGATCGTGCTGGTGGTCGGCGTCGAGCAAATGACGCGGACGCCTGCAGCCGAAATCGGCAGGAACCTGCTGCGCGCATCGTATCTGCCTGAAGACGGCGACACCCCCGGCGGGTTTGCCGGCGTGTTCGGCAAGATCGCGCAGGCCTATTTCCAGAAATACGGCGACCAGTCCGATGCGCTGGCGATGATCGCCGCCAAGAACCACAAGAACGGCGTCGCCAACCCCTATGCGCAGATGCGCAAGGATTTCGGCTATGAATTCTGCCGCTCCGAAAGCGAGAAGAACCCGTTCGTGGCGGGGCCGCTGAAGCGCACCGATTGCTCGCCGGTGTCGGATGGCGCGGCAGCGCTTATCCTCGCGGACTCCGAAACCGCGAAGTCGATGGGCAAGGCCGTCAACATCAGGGCGACCGCGCATGCCCAGGATTTCCTGCCGATGTCGAAGCGCGACATTTTGCTGTTCGAAGGCTGCACCGTGGCCTGGCAGCGCGCGTTGCAATCGGCGGGCGTGCAGCTTTCCGATCTCTCCTTTGTCGAGACCCACGACTGCTTCACCGTCGCCGAACTGATCGAATATGAGGCGATGGGACTGACGCCGCGGGGGCAGGGCGCGCGCGCCATCAAGGAAGGCTGGACCCAGAAGGACGGCAAGCTGCCGATCAATCCGTCGGGCGGATTGAAGGCCAAAGGGCACCCCATCGGCGCCACCGGCGTGTCCATGCATGTGATGACCGCCATGCAATTGTTGGGTCAGGCGCCCGAAGGCATGCAGCTCAAGGACGCCAAACTCGCAGGCATCTTCAACATGGGTGGCGCTGCGGTTGCGAATTACGTCTCGCTGCTGGAGCCTGTGAAGTAAGCGGCTTTTTGGTTGAGCATGATCTCCGGGCAAACGCTTCGCGTTTGTCCCGAGGGAAAACCGGTTTCCACTTGTCCGGATCATGCTCGAACTGCCGGGGCCTTAAGCGATGAATGTTGCCGAATGGCTGGCGGCGAGCGCGCGCTTGCGCCCCGATGCGCCGGCGCTGCTCACCGGCTTCGATCTCGATGCGGACTACGCCACGTTTGCGCGGCGCGCCGCCGCAATCGGTGCTGCTTTGTCGCGCGAATACGACATTGCGCCCGGCGACCGCGTCGGCCTGTTCGCGACCAATTGCACCCAATACCTCGAATGCCTTTACGCGATCTGGTGGATCGGGGCGGTGGCCATACCCATCAACGCCAAATTGCACGGGCGCGAGGCGGCATGGATATGCAGCGATGCCGGCGCCAAGTTGACCTTTGTTTCCGACGACACGATTGCGGCTTTGCTCGAAGCCAAGAGCGAGCTGCCGGCGGCGATGATGACGCGGTCGATGGACAGCAGCGCCTTTCGCAAAATGCGCGACGGCGAGGGATCGCCGGCGCCACTCCCCCGCGAGGTGAATGATCTCGCCTGGCTGTTCTATACCTCAGGCACCACCGGCCGCCCGAAGGGCGTGATGTTGAGCCACGGCAATCTGGTGGCGATGTCGCTGTGTTATCTCGCCGATGTCGATCAGGCGACGCCGAACGATGCCTCGCTCTACGCCGCCCCGATTTCGCACGGGGCGGGTCTCTATAACTTTCCTCATGTCCGCATGGGCGGGCGGCACGTCATCCCCGAATCCCGCGGTTTCGATCCGGATGAAGTGCTCAATCTCGGCAGGCAGCTTGGCAATGTCGTGATATTCGCAGCGCCCACCATGGTACGGCGCCTGGTCGATGCCGCAAAACGCCGCGGCGAGGACGGCGAGGGTATCCGCACCATCATCTATGGTGGCGGGCCGATGTATCTCGCCGATATCAGGGACGCGATCGCGACCATGGGCCAGCGCTTCGTGCAGATTTACGGCCAGGGGGAATCGCCGATGACGATTACCGCGCTCGGCCGCGACTGGCACAGACGATCGGATCATCCGCGCTATCTCGAGCGCCTCGCTTCTGTCGGGCCGGCGCAAAGCGTGATGTCAGTTCGCATCACCGGCGCCGATGGCAAGCCGTTGCCGGCGGGCGAAACCGGCGAGATCGAGGCCAAGGGCACCGCCGTGATGCTCGGTTACTGGAATAATCCGAAGGCCAACGCGGAGACGCTGAAGGACGGCTGGCTGCGCACCGGCGACGTCGGACGGCTGGACGAAGACGGATTCCTGACGCTGTCGGATCGCTCCAAGGACGTGATCATCTCCGGTGGCACCAAC
>JBGQCE010000184.1:0-6837 GCA_041495185.1 Bradyrhizobium sp. | reverse complement strand
AGCGTGCGGCGAAAGCCGTAAGTGAGCCCCGAGGATAGCAGCATGACGTTGTTCGGCCCGGGCGTGAAGAACATCACGACGGCGAATATCACGAAGGCTATGAAAAGCGGTTGCGACATGGCACACTCAGGCGATCTTCGGCATAACTTGCGTCCGTTTCGACAGCAGCATGACGGCGATACCGCACACCACGATCACCATTCCCGAAAGCCGCAACGGACCGAACCGCTCGCCGAAAACGATGGTCGATGCCGCGGCCCCGACGAACGGCACCAGAAGCGCGAACGGCACCACCTGCGCTGCCGGATAATCCCTGAGCAGCCGGCCCCACAGCCAGTAGGCGATGCTGGTGGATAGGCCGCCAAGCGCGAGCATGCAGACGAAGCCGGTCAGCGACATATGCGACAATGCGTGCCACGTTGGCTGAGGTCCGTCGGCAACCAGCGTCAGCGCGAACAGCGGAATCGCTGCGGCCAGACACAGCCACGCAAACAGATCGAACATCCGCACCTCCTGCGCACGGCGCAGCAGCAGGTTGCCGATTGCGAAGCTGATCGGGCAAATCATGAGCACCGCGAATGCGCCGACGCTGAAATCGTAACCGACCGTGCCGCAGATCATCAGCAGACCGATGGTGGCGACGCCGATGCCGAGGCCTTGCAAAGGCGTCGGCAGTTCGCGGAATGCGATCGCCGCAAAGGCGATCGTGAACAGCGCCTGACTCTGTACGATCACGCTGGTCAGGCCGACGGGAACGCCTTGCGCGATGCCGTAGGCCTGCGCCAGAAACTGTCCAAGAAACAGCGTGAAGCTGATCGCGATCAGGAGCGGCCAGGATACTTTCGGCTTGCGCACGAACAGACACGGCAAGGCTGCGATGGCAAACCGCAGCGTTGTCATCAGTTCCGGCGAAAATTCGTCAAGCGCGATCCGGCTCGCCACGAACGCAAGGCCCCAGATCACCGCCACCATGACGGCGAGGCTGACGTCGTAAGGCTTCATCGACGCTGCCCCTAGCTCTGCTCGCCGTGTTTCGGTTTCCGCAGCAGGTAAGTGCCATGCAGCGGGGCGTGATAATCGGCGGAAACCAGTGTGAAGCCGACGTCGGTCAGCATTCGCTCGATCACCCAGCCGAAGGTCGAATATTCGTCGCGCATATGGGTGACGACGCTGTCGCGCGAAAACCCGTGGTTCTTGATGTTGAAGTCCGCCCATTGCTCGACGTCGCGCTCCGGTCCGTCGGGCACGCTGACGAACACGATATCGCGCAGGTAGAAGCTGCTGCCCGGCTTCAGCGCACAATAGATCCGCGACAGCGCGACCGCCTTCCAGAAGTCCGGCAGATGATGCAGCGCGAACTCACTGACAATCAGGTCATACGAATTGGGCTGGTAGGCGAAGCTCAATAGCCCCGCCGACTGGGTCCGGATCGCAACCTTGCGGTCGCGCGCCTGGATTTCCGCGAGCGCCAGCATCGCCGGCGAAATATCGATCGCGTCGACCTCGGCGCCCATCAGCGCCGCCTCGCAAGCCAGCACGCCGTTACCACAGCCGATATCGGCCACCCGCCAGCCGCGCTGCACCCCCAACATGGTCAACGCCGCGCGGGCGCGGACGTCGCTGTCGTCGTGGCGGTCGTAGATCGAGGCGACCGCGGAATCCAGCCCGATCCGCCGCCGCTCATTGTAGTACCAGTCGCGCGCCAACATCGCTCACATCCCCTCGGGCCCGCGCCCGATGGCGGCGACGCCGGTGCGCGACACCTCGACCAGGCCGAGCGGGCGCATCAGGTCAACGAACTGGTTGATCTTGGCGGAGTTGCCGGTGATCTCGAACACGAAGCTTTCGGTGGTGGCGTCTATCACGCGGGCGCGAAACGCTTCCGCCAGCCGCAGCGTCTCGACGCGGTGCTCGCCGCTGCCGCGCACTTTCACCATCGCCAGTTCGCGTTCGATCGAGCGGCCCGACAGCGTCATGTCGACGACGCGGAACACCGGGACCATGCGGTCGAGCTGATGCTTGATCTGCTCGATCACCATCGGCGTGCCTGTGGTGACGATGGTAATGCGGGAGACGTGCTTCTGGTTCTCCGTCTCGGAGACGGTAAGACTTTCGATGTTGTAGCCGCGGCCGGAAAACAGCCCGATCACGCGCGCGAGCACGCCCGGCTCGTTTTGCACAAGCACCGAGAGCGTATGCGCTTCGGTCGGCTCATGGCGCTCTTCCATGAAGTAGGCGGATGCGGGCTGGTTCATTTTCGTCCTCGTCTAGCTCTCATTCGTCATGCCCGGCCTTGTGCCGGGCATCCACGTCTTGAAGTGCTCCTGAGAAGGAAGACGTGGATGGCCGGGACAAGCCCGGCCATGACGACCTCTATTCTCAATCATCCTCACGCCAGCACCTTGTTGCCGGCCAAGGCGATGCCTTCCGCAACGACCCATCGTTTGAACAAATCGAAATCGATATTGCCGCCGCTCAGAATCAGGCCTACCCGCTTGCCGCGGATCTTCGGCTTGTCCTGCAGCGCGGCGGCGAGCGCGGCGGCGCCGGCGCCCTCGGCGAGGTTATGCGTGTCGGTCCAGTAGGCGCGTATCGCCGCGGCAACCTCGGCGTCGGTGACCTGCACCATGCGCAATGCGCCCTTGCGAATGATCGCAAGCGCGTCGGAATCGGGGACGCGCGTCGCCATGCCATCGGCAAGCGTATTGCTGCTCTCGGTCGTCACGACCGTGCCGGCTGCGAAAGACAGCGCATAAGAGGGTGCTTCCGTCGATTGTACGCCGACGATTTCCGTGGTCAGCCCGAGCAGATCGCGCGCAAGGATGCAGCCGCAAATGCCCGATCCCTGCCCGATCGGCACGTAGAGAACGTCAAGGTCCGGCGCCGTCCTGAACAGCTCGAGCGCATAGGTCGCAACCCCCATCACCAGATCGGGATGGAAGGACGGCACGAATTCGAGGCCATCGAGTTTGGCGCGACGCCCGGCTTCCTCGCGGGCCGACTGAAAATCCTCGCCATGTTCGACAAGATCAGCACCGAAAGCCCGCATGGCGCGATTTTTCTCGACCGAATTGCCGTGCGGCACAAAGATCGTCACCGGCACGCGGTAGCGGCTCGCAGCGTAAGCGAGACTCTGGCCGTGATTTCCCCGGGTCGCCGAGATCAATCCGGCGACGTTCGGCCGCTCGCGCTTCAGGCGCTCGACATAGACGAGCCCGCCGCGCACCTTGAAGGCGCCGGTCGGCGCATGGTTCTCATGCTTGACGATGGAGGTCGCGCCGAGCCGCTCCGACAGCAGCGGCCACGTATAAGCCGGCGTCGGCGGCATCGCCGCGGCGACGATGTCGTGTGCGCGTTCCAGTTGCCTGAGATCAAACATCGGCACGCCCCATCCTCACACCAGCGCTTTGCCGCCGGCGAAGGCCGCGGCGGTGGCTTCGTCGGTGGCTTCCACCGGCAGCAGCATTTCGTTGTGCGCCTTGCCGGACGGAATCATCGGAAAGCAGTTTTCCAGCGCCGCCACCCGGCAATCGAACAACACCGGGCGCTTGACGTTGATCATTTCCTTGATCGCGCCGTCGAGATCGCCGGGCTTGATCGCCTGGATACCGACGCAGCCGAAGGCGTCCGCGAGCTTGACGAAATCCGGCATCGCCTCGGAATAGGAATGCGACAGCCGGTTGCCATGCAGCAGCTGCTGCCACTGCCGCACCATGCCCATATACTGGTTGTTCAGGATGAAGATCTTGATCGGCAATTCGTACTGAACCGCCGTCGACATCTCCTGCATCGTCATCTGCACCGAGGCGTCGCCGGCGATGTCGATCACGAGGCTGTTGGGATGCGCGACCTGGACGCCGACCGCCGCCGGCAGGCCATAGCCCATGGTGCCGAGGCCGCCCGAGGTCATCCAGCGATGCGGCTCCTCGAAGCCGAAAAACTGCGCCGCCCACATCTGGTGCTGGCCGACTTCGGTCGTGATGTAGACGTCGCGCCCGCGCGTCGCCTCGAACAGCCGCTGGATCGCGAATTGCGGCAGGATGATATCGTTGTTTTTTTTGTAGGACAGCGAATTACGCGCGCGCCATTTCGCAATCTCCTGCCACCAGGCGCGGATATCCGGCTTTTTCGTCTCCGCCTTGAACACCTGCAACAGATCGCCCAGCACATTGGCGGCATCGCCGATGATCGGCACGTCGACGCGGATGTTCTTGTTGATCGAGGAAGGGT
Source organism: Bradyrhizobium sp. (assembly GCA_041495185.1). GTDB lineage: Bacteria > Pseudomonadota > Alphaproteobacteria > Rhizobiales > Xanthobacteraceae > Bradyrhizobium. The sequence goes on along the minus strand of JBGQCE010000184.1, from coordinate 2,607 downwards.
CGATATCGATGTGGATCTTCTTCGAGCCCGGCGAGAACGCGTCGATGCGCCCGGTGATGCGGTCATCGAAGCGCGCGCCGACGCACAGCATGACGTCGCAGCCATGCATCGTCATATTGGCTTCGTAAGTACCGTGCATGCCGAGCATGCCGAGCCAGTTCTTCCCCGAGGCCGGATAGGCGCCGAGACCCATCAGGGTGGAGGTGATCGGGAATCCGGTCGTTTCGACCAGCTGTCGCAGCAGCTTTGAGGCCTCAGGTCCGGAGTTGATGACGCCGCCGCCGGTGTAGATGACAGGGCGCTTGGCGGAGGCGAGCAACGCCACCGCCTTGCGGATCTGCGCGGCGTCGCCCTTGATCCGCGGCGCGTAGGACACATGCACGTCGGCCTTGCGCGGCGGGTGATAGGTGCCAACCGCGAACTGCACGTCCTTGGGAACGTCGACCACCACGGGGCCGGGACGGCCGGTGCTCGCGACGTAGAACGCCTCGTGCAGCACCTTGGCCAGATCGTTGACGTCGCGCACCAGCCAGTTGTGCTTGGTGCAGGGCCGGGTGATGCCGACGGTGTCGCATTCCTGGAACGCGTCGTTGCCGATCAGATGCGTCGGCACCTGACCGGTGATGCACACCAGCGGGATCGAATCCATCAGCGCGTCGGTCAGCGGCGTCACCATGTTGGTGGCGCCCGGACCCGAAGTCACCAGCACCACACCCGGCTTTCCGGTGGAGCGCGCATAGCCCTCCGCGGCGTGGCCGGCGCCCTGCTCGTGCCGCACCAGGATGTGCTCGACCTGGTCCTGCTGGAAAATCTCGTCATAGATCGGAAGCACCGCGCCGCCGGGATAGCCGAAGATGTGCTTGACGCCATGATCGATCAGCGCGCGCACGATCATCGCGGCTCCCGTCATCTGGTTCGGATCGTGGCTCTTGTCGCTCATGGCTTGCTCCGGATGCGCTGTTCTCACGCGGCTTCTCAGGTTTGGAGATTGGACTTGCTCGTTCTGGAAAATAAAAAGGGGCCCAAGAGGCCCCATGCACACCGCCCGAATTTGGATGGCCTTAGCCATCCCCGGCGGTGCACCTGGGTACGACGACGATAAGGAGTTTGGTAATTTTATTACTCATATAGCCGCTCGGACTTCCCAAAGGTTGCGCAAACCATAGCGGCCAACCCCGAAAAGTCAAGGGAAGGCGGCCCAGCGTGCTCGATTCACAGCTTAGCGGGGTTTTTCGCCCCGGGCGAGAGCGAAAATGCTCCTCGCAGCTATGCGGGGTTCCCTTGGCTCGTCATTCCGGGGCGCGAGTGAAACGAGCGAACCCGGAATCTCGAGATTCCGGGTCTGGTCCTTCGGACCATCCCGGAATGACCGCGGAGAGCCATGCGCCCGCCTCCTCCGGCTTCACCCACTCGAATTCCGGCAGTTGATGCCGGAACCAGGTGAACTGCCGCTTGGCGTAGTGGCGGGTATCGGCGCGGCCGATCACGGCCGCCTCTTCCAGCGTGATCTCCCCCTTCAGATGCCGGATCAGCGCCGGCACGCCATGGGCCTTCATGGCCGGCAGCAGCGGATCGAGCCGCCGCGCCGCCAGGCTAGCGGCCTCCTCCAGCGCGCCCGCGGCAAGCATCGCATCGAACCGCGCATCGATCCGTGCATAGAGCCGATCGCGATCGGGCTCGAGAAACAGCGCGCTGAATGTTCCCGGCGGCAACAATGGCGGCAACCCGTCGCGATGCCAGTCGGTCAGCGAACGGCCGGTGGCCTCGACGACTTCCAACGCGCGGGCGATGCGGCTGCGGTCGCGCGGTTTTAGACGTTCGGCGGAGGCCGGATCGCGTCGCGCCAGCGCCTCATGCAGCGCCTCGACGCCATCACGCTCGAGTCGCGCGCGCACGCCTTCGCGTATCCCGGCCGGAATCGGCGGCACCCCCGACAACCCGCGCGTCAGCGCCTTGAAATACAGACCGGAGCCGCCCGCGAAAATCGGCAGGCGATCTTGCGCGCGGACTTCCGCGAGCACCCTGGCGGCATCGGCCACCCAATGACCTGCTGAGAAATTGATCGCGGCATCGACATGGCCATAGAGCCGGTGCGGAACCCGAGCCTCCTCATCGACCGTCGGCCGCGCCGTGATGACGCGGAGATCGCGATACACCTGCATGGAATCGGTATTGATGATGACGCCGCCGGTCGCCCGCGCCAGCTCAAGCGCCAGCGCCGACTTGCCGCTGGCGGTCGGCCCTGCGATAAGCACGGCCTTGCCGCTCCCGGGCGAATTCACCCGCATGTCTCTCGTTGCCACGCTCATCTGCAATCCCGCCCACCCCGCGCTCGATAGCACGGTGGTGGATGGCGCGCGCGCCATTCTTCCCTCGCCCGGCGCCGCACAATGGCTGTTCGACGAAGTAGCGGTCGATATTCCCTTCGAAGGCCAAATCTCCTTCACAGGCCAAGACCTCCGCGCGATCGAAAACCGCCTGCGTGAGGCCCGTGGCGATCTGCCGATCGACGTTGTGGTGCAGCCTCGGGCATTGCGGCGCAAGAAACTTTTTCTGGCCGACATGGATTCCACCATGATCGGCCAGGAATGCATCGACGAACTGGCT
>JBGQCE010000183.1:0-6842 GCA_041495185.1 Bradyrhizobium sp. | reverse complement strand
GACGAGATGTCGCCGCGCGAGGCGCTGGAGGCGCTGTACGCGTTGAAGGCAAAACTGCCGAAGCAGTAACCGTCATTGCGAGCGAAGCGAAGCAATCCAGAGCCCAGACAAGATAGCTAGTTACTGGATTGCTTCGTCGCTTTGCTCCTCGCAATGACGGATTCACCGCGCGAGCTTCCTGCGCCCGTTCCACCACAGTCCGAGGTTCCAGCTTACACAGGTCGCCAGCGCAAGGCTGAGCGCAATCGCCGAGCCAAACTGCAGTGCTGCGACATGCAGCACCGCAAGCGCGATGCCCAGTCCCATCAGGCCCCACCCACTGTTGGCGATCACGGCCGCGGTCGGCGGCCCGCCAATGCGCGGGTGCAGGATCAGCATCATGCTGGTGAACACCACCGGAAACAGTGCGATGAGGCCACTCACACTGGGGCCGACCCAACCCGACAGCGTGACGACGGTTGCCACCAATGTCGCAACCAGCGACGCGCGCAGCGGGATATCGTACCAGCGGCGCGTGATCAGCGGCATTTTGACGTGGCGGAAGCGCCGCAGCAGCGGCAGGCAGATCCCAAACGTAATGGCATTCGCGATGAGGCCGCCGGCGAGCGTCCAGTGTACTGTGCGCGTCAGCGCCGCCAGCACGAGCCACGCCGCGACAGCGCCGCCACAACTGACCAGCGCACTCCGGCGCTGCGCCAGCACGACATAGGTCAAAGCGAGCCAGATCGTCGCGGCGTTGATCGGCAGGCTCGCCAGCGCCCCCTCGGCGATGAACGCAGCATCGTGGTCGATCGCGAGAAACACATAAGAGGGGCCTGCCGAGATCGGCAGTGTCGCGACCAGCGCGCCGATCACCGGCCCGGAGCGCTCGGTGATCACGGAGGCCGACACCACGAACGCCGCCGTCACCGCCATGCGCAGCGCGAGCATCAGGATGAAGGCGAGGTCGGGGGACATTTAATCGTCGTCCCTGCGAACGCAGGGACCCATACGCCGCGGCCTTTCGATCATGGGCGGTGCGGGTTGATACCTCCCGCAACAATTGGCGCCTGTGGTTATGGGTCCCGGCTCGCGCTTCGCTTGGCCGGGACGACACCAACTAGATATCCTCACACCCTTTGCATCGTCACCGAAACCTTCGGGCCGTGCTTGATGGTCTGATAGACCACGCAATAGCGCTCGGTGAGCTTGAGCAACAGATCGAGCTTCTCCTGCGGCGCATCGGTATCGACGTCGAAGCGGAGACGAATTTCCGCAAACCCGACCGGCGCTTCCTTGTCGACGCCGAGCGTGCCGCGGAAATCGAGATCGCCCTCGGCGGTCACGTTTCCGGACCTCAGCGGCACCTCGATCGCGGTCGATACCGATTTCAAGGTGACGCCGGCGCAGGCGGCGAGCGCTTCGAGCAGCATGTCGCCGGAGCACAATTCGAGCCCGGAGCCGCCGCTGGCGGGATGCAGGCCGGCCACCGCCAAAGCGCGGCCGGTCTCGACCTTGCAGGCGATACCCTCGTTCTCGATCGATCCCCTCGCGGTCAGCGTGATCATCGCGGCCTTCGGATCGGATTTATAGCGTTCCTTGATCGGGGCCTGGGTGGCGCGGAGTTCGGCGGCGTCCATTTTTTTCTCTCCCGGATTTAAATGCCTATCGGATATAGTCGGCGATGAGAGTGATGTCACCACCACATCGCTTCACCAGCAGTTGATTTGGGATCGGCATCCGGCACGTTGCGGTCGAGCGAGCGATCCAGCGCGGTCAGCACGCGGCGCTTGAAATTATCGAACAATGGCGAATTGCGGTCGCGCGGCCGCAGCCCGCACCTGCCCGGCGTTGTCGCGACAAAGATTTGCCGACGCTTCCGGGAGGCGAGTCCGGAACGGCCGGTTAGGGCGGCCGGGGCGGCGCCAGAAAACACCGTTTTATTCCAATTAATTAAAAGGACATGCCAGAATGTCCCGTGACAGCGCCAGCGCCGTCCGATATCGGGGTAGGCCATGGACAGCGTCGTGACACAGGCCCGCCCTGAAGCGGACGAACGTTTCGATACCGCGCGGATCACCGTCGCGGTCGACGCGCTCGCTGTAAAACATGCCGGGCGCGAGGACGTTTTTCGCGCCGCCTTGGCGCAACTGCTGAAGGCCGAGATGATCGCCGCGCGCGCTACCGCGCAGGCCATGCTGCTGAGGGATCGTCACGGGCGGCGCTGCGCCGAACGGTTGTGCTTCGTGCAGGACGAAATCATTCGTATCCTGTTCGCTGCCGCCACGCGCCATCTCTATCGCTCGCCGATCCCTTCGGGCGCCGAGCGCATGGCCGTCGTCGCCACCGGCGGCTATGGCCGCGGACTGATGGCGCCGGAATCCGATATCGATCTGTTGTTCATCCTGCCCTACAAGCAAACCGCCTGGGGCGAGCAGGTCGCGGAAGCAATTCTGTATTGCCTGTGGGACATGGGGCTGAAGGTCGGCCACGCCACGCGTTCGGTCGATGAATCGATCCGCCAGGCGCGCGGCGACATGACGATCCGCACCGCGATCCTCGAGACAAGATTCCTGACCGGCGACCGGCCGCTCTACGACGAACTGGTGGCGCGGTTCGACAAGGAAGTCGTGCAGGGTACTGCGGCCGAATTCGTCACCGCGAAGCTTGCCGAGCGGGAGGAACGACACCGCCGCGCCGGGCAATCGCGCTATCTGGTCGAACCCAACGTCAAGGACGGCAAGGGCGGATTGCGCGACCTGCACACGCTGTTCTGGATCGCGAAATATGTCTACCGGGTGCGCGAGACCGACGAGCTGCTCGAACGCGGCGTGTTCGACGCGCAGGAATACCGCACCTTCCGCCGCTGCGCCGATTTCCTGTGGTCGGTCCGCTGCAACATCCATTTCTTCTCCGGCCGCGCCGAAGAACGGCTGTCGTTCGACATGCAGCGCGAGATCGCGATCCGGCTCGGATATACCTCGCATCCCGGCATGCAGGATGTCGAACGCTTCATGAAGCATTACTTCCTGGTCGCCAAGGACGTCGGCGATCTCACCGCGATCCTGTGCGCCAAGCTGGAAGATCAGCAGGCCAAGCCCGCACCGGTGCTCAGCCGCATGATGGCGCGGTTGCGGCCGAACCTGAACCGGCGGCGGGTGCCCGACAGCGACGATTTCATCGTCGACAACAACCGCATCAATCTCGCGGCGCCCGATGTCTTCAAGCATGACCCGGTCAACCTGATCCGGATTTTCCGCCTCGCGCAGAAAAACAATCTCGCCTTTCACCCCGACGCGATGCGCACGGTAACGCGCTCGCTGAAGCTCATCAACACGCAGCTGCGCGAGAATCCGGAAGCCAACCGGCTGTTCATGGAAATCCTGACGTCGAACGACGCGGAGATCGTGCTGCGGCGGATGAACGAGACCGGCGTGCTCGGCCATTTCATTCGCGCCTTCGGCAAGATCGTGTCGATGATGCAGTTCAACATGTACCACCACTACACGGTGGACGAGCATCTGTTGCGTTGCGTCGGCTATCTGCAGGACATCGAACGCGGCGGCAATGACGAGTTCACCGTCGCCAGCGATTTGATGCGCAAAATCCGCCCCGAGCACCGCGCGGTGATCTACATCACCACGCTGCTGCACGACATCGCCAAGGGCCGGCCGGAAGATCACTCGATTGCGGGTGCGAAAGTGGCGCGGCGGCTGTGTCCGCGGCTCGGATTCAGCGCCGCCGATACCGAACTGGTCGCGTGGCTGATCGAGCAGCATCTGACGATGTCCACGGTGGCGCAATCGCGCGATCTCTCGGACCGCAAGACCATCGAAAATTTCGCGGCCGTGGTGCAGTCGGTCGAGCAGATGAAGCTTTTGACGATCCTGACCACCGCCGACATCAGGGGCGTCGGTCCCGGCGTCTGGAACGGCTGGAAAGCACAACTGGTGCGCACGCTGTACTACGAAACCGAGCCCGTGCTGACCGGCGGTTTCTCGGAGGTGAACCGCGCGCAGCGCATTGCGGTGGCGCAGGCGGAATTCCGCGCGACGTTCACGGAGTGGCCGGAGCAGGAACTCAACGCCTACGTCTCCCGGCACTATCCCGCCTATTGGCTCAAGGTCGAACTGCCGCGCAAGATTCGCCATGCCCGGTTCCTGCGCGCCAGCGAACAGGCCGGTCACAAGCTTGCGATCAATGTCGGTTTCGACGAGGCGCGCGGCGTCACCGAACTGACCATCCTCGCGACCGACCATCCATGGCTGCTGTCGATCATCGCCGGCGCCTGCGCCTCGGCGGGCGCCAACATCGTCGACGCGCAGATCTACACCACCACCGACGGCCGCGCGCTCGACACCATCGCGATCACACGGGAATACGACCGCGACGAGGACGAGGGACGGCGCGCGACGCGGATCGGCGAGATGATCGAAGACGTGCTCGAAGGCAAATTGCGCCTGCCCGAAGTGGTGGCGCGGCGCGCGGCCAGCCGCGGCAGGGCACGGCCGTTCGTGGTCGAGCCGGAAGTCATCATCAACAATCAATGGTCGGATCGTTATACCGTGATCGAGGTGTCCGGCCTCGACCGGCCGGGCCTGTTGTATCAACTGACAACCGCGATATCGAAACTCAACCTCAACATCGCTTCAGCCCACGTCGCGACCTTCGGCGAGCGCGCCCGCGACGTGTTCTACGTCACCGACCTGCTCGGCGCACAGATCAACGCGCCGACGCGGCAGGCTGCGATCAAGAGCGCGCTGATCCACCTGCTCGCCACCGACGAGGCCGTGGCGCAGCCCGCGGCGTGATCGACCTGCGCATGTGGGGCGTGCTAGCGTGCTCTCGCAAATGCATCTGTCGTGCCGGGGGGAGCGCAACATGATCTGGATCGCCAATAGTTTGGTGGCGCTGGTGGCAGCGCTGCACGTCTATTTTCTGGTTCTGGAGATGTTTCTCTGGACCAGGCCGCTGGGCCTGAAGACCTTTCGCAACTCGCCCGAGAAGGCCGCCGATTCCGCGGTGCTTGCCGCCAATCAGGGGCTCTACAACGGCTTTCTCGCCGCCGGCCTCGTCTGGGGACTGGTTCAGGGCGTGCCCGGCTTTGCGTTCCAGATCAAAACGTTCTTTCTGATCTGCGTAATCGTCGCCGGCGTCTATGGTGCCGCGACCGTCAGCCGCAGAATTCTGTACGTCCAGGCAGCGCCCGCAGCGGTGGCATTAATTCTGCTCTGGCTGGCGTAAGTTCGTTCACCTTTCCACCCGGCATTATCTTGCATTGCCCTGCCCGTTCATCCAGTATCTTGCGAGCGATGGCATCCACCTTGGGTGGACAAGACCATCGGTAAAATCACACATATGAGGAAAGCATGAGGAACGGTATTTTTCATCTTGTCACGGGGACGGCGGTTGCGATCGCGTTGTCGGCATCATCGGCCTACGCGCAAAAGAAATATGACACCGGTGCGACCGATACCGAGATCAAGATCGGCCAGACGGTGCCGTTCAGCGGACCGGCCTCGGCCTATGCCGGCATCGGCAAGACACAGGCCGCCTACCTCAAGATGATCAACGAGCAGGGCGGCATCAACGGCCGCAAGCTCAACCTGATCCAGTATGACGACGCCTACAGCCCGCCGAAAGCGGTCGAGCAGGTGCGCAAGCTGGTCGAAGGCGACGAGGTTCTGCTGACCTTCCAGATTATCGGCACGCCCTCGAACGCGGCCGTGCAGAAGTACCTCAACGCCAAGAAGGTGCCGCAACTGCTCGCCGCCACCGGGGCTTCCAAATTCACCGACCCGAAGAACTTCCCCTGGACGATGGGATTCAATCCCAACTACCAGACTGAAGGGCGCATTTATGCGCAGTACATTCTGAAGAATTATCCGAACGCCAAGATCGGTATCATCTATCAGAATGACGACCTCGGCAGGGATTATCTCACCGGCCTGAAAGCCGGTCTTGGCGACAAGGCCGCGACGATGATCGTCGGCGAAACGTCCTACGAGCTTACGGATCCGACCATCGATTCGCAAATCGTCAAACTGAAATCGCTTGGCGCCGATCTGCTCTACGACGCCTCGACGCCGAAATTCGCAGCGCAGGCAATCAAGAAGGTCGCCGACCTCGGCTGGAAGCCGGTTCACATCCTCGACATTAATGCGAGCCCGGTATCGGCCACGCTCAAGCCCGCGGGGCTCGATATCTCCAAGGACATCATCAGCACCAATTACGGCAAGGACCCGGGCGATCCGCAGTGGAAGGACGACGCCGGTATCAAGGCCTATTTCGCCTTCATGGACAAATATTACCCGGATGGCGACAAACTGAATACCGTCAACACATATGGCTATTCGACCGCGGAATTGCTGGTGCATATCCTGCGTCAGTGCGGCGACGATCTCACGCGCGAAAACGTCATGCGGCAGGCGACCAGTCTGAAGAACTTCTCTGGCAGCCTGTCGCTGCCCGGCATGGTCACCAATACGTCGCCGACCGATTACCGCATCAACAAGCAGATGCAGATGATGAAGTTCAACGGCGAGCGTTGGGAATTGTTTGGGCCGATCATCCAGGATACCGGCGCGGCCGGCTGATATCTTCCGTCAGGCTCTCACGAATTGAAATCTGCCGGTGCGGTCATCGCACCGGCAGATTTGTTTTCAGCGCCTCTTTGCCAAACAACCCACCCTCGCGTCCGCTAGGGTTAAAAGTGGCTGTTTCTCAGGTACTTACGAGTCTGCTGCTGCGTCAGCCTTAATTCCCGCTTAACGAGCCTTTAAATCCAGCTCGCTAGTGTGCCGCATCGAGTGGTGGGCGTGTTCGCGTATGGCGTGGGGACGAAAAAACAGCGGCGGACGCCG
>JBGQCE010000182.1:0-6843 GCA_041495185.1 Bradyrhizobium sp. | reverse complement strand
TCTTGGGCCGCCGTGCACCGGGATTCAAGGGCGCGGTTGATTTTTTCGGCCAGAACATTCCGACCTACGATCTGTTCCTGATCGCGCTCGGCCCGGTCGTGCTCGGAGCGCTTTGGCTGATGTTCCAGCGAACGCGCTGGGGCGTTCTGGTTCGTGCGGCGACGCAGGATCGCGACATGGTGGCAGCGCTTGGCGTCAATCAGAAATGGCTGTTCACCAGCGTGTTCGCGCTCGGGGTATTTCTGGCGGCGCTCGGCGGCGCGCTGCAGATCCCGCGCGACGCGGTGCATCACGCCATGGACCTTCGGATCATCGTCGACGTGTTCGTGGTGGTCGTGATCGGCGGTCTCGGCAGCATCATCGGCGCCTTTGTCGCAGCGGTGCTGGTCTCGGAGTTGAACGCGTTCGGCATCCTGATCTTCCCGAAGATATCCATCATCCTGGTGTTCCTGGTGATGGCCGCCGTGCTGATCGTGCGGCCTTGGGGCCTGTTCGGAAAACAGGAAGCTGCCGCGCGCCGCACACCCGGCCTGACCGTAAACCCCTGGCGCCCGCTGACGTCAGGCGAACGGCTCGCGGCGATTGCCGCACTGGCCGTCGCAGCCGCGCTGCCGCTGATCGGCGGCAATTATGCGCTTGCGGTCGGCTCGGAGATTGCGATTTTCGTGATTTTTGCCGCGAGCCTGCATTTCCTGATGTCGGTCGGGGGGCTGGCCTCATTCGGCCATGCGGCGTATTTCGGGCTTGGCGCCTATGGCGTCGCGTTTCTCGCCAAGCTCGCCGGTCTGCCCATGATCATCTGCCTTCTGCTCGGTCCGCTATTGGGGTGTCTCGGCGCGGCGGTGTTCGGTTTCTTTGCAGTCCAGCTGTCCGGCGTATATTTCGCGATGCTGACGCTGGCATTCGCGCAGATCGTCTGGTCGATCGCGTTCCAGTGGGTCGAGGTGACCGGCGGCGACAACGGCATCCTCGGCGTCTGGCCCGAAAAATGGGCGGCGGGACCGGCGAGTTTTTACTGGCTTTCGGTCGGCGTGGCTGCGCTCGCAGTCGCGGCACTTCGGATCATCGTGTTCTCCCCCTTTGGCTTCGCGCTGCGGGCAATGCGCGACTCCCCTCTGCGAGGTGAAGCCGTTGGCATCGACGGCAAGCGCATTCAGTGGACCGCCTTCGTGATCGCGGGCACGGTCGCTGGCGTTGCCGGGGCGCTGTTTGCCTATCTCAAGGGAAGCGTTTTTCCCGACAGCCTCGGCATTTCGCTTTCGGTCGATGCGCTTGTGATGGTGCTGCTCGGCGGGGTCGAGACGGTTTCCGGTGCCGTGGTCGGCGCCATCGTCTACAAGGCGCTCAACATCTGGCTGGTCAGTCAGACCGATCTGTCCAAGCTGGTGCTGGGTGGCATCATCGTCGTGATCGTGGTCGGCTTCCCCAAGGGCATCGTCGGGATGGTGGAGACGATCAGAAATCGCCGCCGGACACAATCGCCGAAGCCCGCACTCGTTATCCCCCGCGTCGAGACCGCCGAATGAATACTGCATCCACGCTGCTCTCGGTCGAAGGCCTTAGTAAATCCTATGGCGGCGTCCACGCGGTGCGCGGCGTGTCGTTCGCGCTGAAGGCTGGTGAAATCCTGGCGCTGATCGGTCCCAATGGCGCCGGCAAGAGCACGTGCTTCGATATGCTCAACGGTCAAACCATTCCCGGCTCCGGCCGGATCAACCTGCTCGGCCAGGACACCACCGGCAAGAAGCCGCGCGAGGTCTGGCGTCTTGGCGTCGGCCGCACCTTCCAGATCACCGCGACTTTTCCCACCATGACGGTGCGCGAGAACGTCCAGGTCGCGCTGGTGTCGTACGGCCGGCAGTTGTTCAATCTCTGGGCTTCGACGCCAAAGTTCGAGCGGGAGGAGGCCGGTCGTCTGCTGGAACTGGTCGGCATGAACGGATATGCGGAACGCCCCTGCGGCGAACTCGCCTACGGCGACCTCAAGCGGCTGGAGCTCGCGATCGCGCTCGCCAATCAACCGAAGCTGCTCCTGATGGATGAGCCGACCGCCGGCATGGCGCCGCGCGAGCGCATTGAACTGATGCGCCTCACGGCACGCATTGCCCGCGAGAAGTCGATCGGCGTTCTCTTCACCGAGCACGATATGGACGTGGTGTTCGAGCACGCCGATCGCATCCTCGTGCTCAATCGCGGCACATTGATCGCCGAGGGCTCGCCGGAGGAAGTCCGGCGTAACCCGGAGGTCCGCGCCATCTATCTCGGCGAGGGCCTGGTCTACGACATCAGGCACCGCGAGGGAGCGCCGGCATGAAGCTCTCGGTCGAAGGGCTCAACAGTCATTACGGCCCCGCGCACATCCTGTTCGACGTCGCGCTTGAGGTCGGCGAGGGCGAGGTTGTCGCGCTGCTCGGACGCAATGGCGCCGGCAAGTCGACGACCTTTCGCTCCATTGTCGGCCTGGTCGAACAACGCAGCGGCCGCATCGTGTTCGAGGGCAAGGATGTCTCAGGTCAGCCCACCCATGTGATCGTCAGCCGCGGTCTCGGCTACGTGCCGGAAGAGCGGCGCATCTTCACGGACCTGACGGTCGATGAAAACCTTGAAGTCGGCCGCCAGCCAGCTCGAGCGAACGCGCCGCACTGGACCCGGGAAAAACTGTTTGCGTTGTTTCCGAACCTCAGCGAGATGCGCGGCCGCCAGGGCGGGCGCATGAGCGGTGGCGAGCAGCAAATGCTCACGATCGCGCGGACCCTGATGGGGAATCCGTCGCTGGTGCTGCTCGACGAGCCGTCGGAAGGATTGGCGCCGAAGATCGTGGAGCAGATGGTCGAGGCGATCCTGACCATGAAGAAGGCGGGCGTCAGCATGGTGGTGTCCGAGCAAAACCTGCATTTCGCGAGGCTGATCTGCGACCGCGCCTACATCATCGAGCGCGGCCGCATCTGCTTCAGCGGCACCATGAGCGAACTTGACGCGCGCCCGGACATTCGCGACGCGCATCTGGCGTTGTGATCGAAGGCGGCCGAGAAAACAGGGGCGGGGAACGCAGATGACGAGGAGCCTTTCGGCCAAACGGAGCGTCAAGCCGTCACGGCCAGCCTACATTCTTGACGAGCAGATCGGCTTCATCCTGCGCCAGGTGTGGCAGCGCCACGCCACGATCTTCGCTCGCGAAATCGGAATCAATCTGACGCCGACGCAATGGGCGGCGCTTGCCAAGTTGACCGAGGCGGGACCCTGTTCGCAGAACCAGCTCGGGCGGCTCACCGCGATGGATGTCGCCACCATCAAGGGCGTGATCGACCGGCTCACCGCCCGCGGCCTGACCGAGACCAGCGCCGATCCCGAAGACGGCCGGCGTCTCCTGGTCAGCCTTACGCGCGCGGGTCAGCAGATCGCCGAAAAGGCCACGGCGAATGCGCTCGCGATCACCAGGGAGACGCTTGCGCCGCTCGATGCGAAGGAGCGCGAGACGCTGATGGCGTTGTTGAGCAAGCTGCGGTGACCTGAGGACCTAATTCCGCAGTGCTCTTTTCCGACATCCGCTTTGCAGCGCATTGCCGAACCATGCGCCGATTCCGCGCTAGTCCGTGAGGCCGAGCACCAGTGCAATAGCCCCCACCAGAATGAGGCTGACGGCCCAGGACGTATCCAGATTGAACCAGCTCCGCGATACGAATTTGAGACCAAGATAGCGGTAGACCAGCCACGCTGAACATCCGCCGGCGGCGATCATCGCGGCGGCGTGGACGACGGAGACCAGCACGGCCATACCGAGATTCGCATTCATGAGGGTCCCGACTGCCTCGTGGCCTTTGCCGAGGTCGGCTTCGCGGCAGAGCCCGAGATAGATCGGCACGAGCATCAGTCCCGCGCCATGAGCGATTGCGACGGCGAAGGACCAAAGCGCCAATTGCGTCGGTCGTATGCGCGCCAATGCCCGTGGATGGCGCCGGTCGACAAGCCGGAAGATACCGAACCCGATAACAAGCAGGCTGGCGCCGATCTGGATCTGGCGCTGCCATTCGACAAGGGCGACCAGCAGCGCGAAGGGAAGGAGCACCAGCAGCATCGCCAGCAGATGACCGGCCGTTAGCGGCCAAAGCGCGGCCAGCAAGGCACGCGAACTCTTTTCCATCAGTCCAGCCGAAACGGCGAGCGGCCACCCCATTCCCGGATTTACTCCGTGGTAGAGGCCGCTCGCGATGACAGCCAGCCAGAGCCAGGCAGGTGTCCAATCCGCTCCGCTCAAATTCAAACCGACGGATAACAGAACGAATCCGTCGAACAGTCACCGCCGTCGAGCCGGATCTGATGCGCCCGGTATCCGTCGGGGAAGCTCACCCAGTAGTCCTTTGCCAGCTCGAGCCCACCGCTCGGGCTTACATTGGCCATCACCTCGGCGCCCGGTATTCCCTGAGGATAGAATTGGTCGTCCCACGTCGAGTAGAGCGAGTTGGTCCAGTAAACGCGTTTGCCGTCGCGGCTGATCTCTACCATCTGCGGACCGCCTGCATATGGCTTGCCGTTCGGGTGAGGCGTACGGCGTACAATGCCGCCGATGTGGACCGATCCGGCAAGCTTCGGTTTTTTCGGATCGGAGACATCGTACTGACGCATCTCGCCGGTGCCCCAGCACGCGACGTAGAGAAACTTGTCGTCCATGGACAGGTCGATGTCGCTTACCAGCGGCGGCACTGCACCAAAGCCCTGCAAAAGCGGCGGCAGTTGGTCCTTCGGCGCGGCCTCGGGTGGGATCGTCGCTGTCTTCTCGATGTGAAACTTGCCACCCTCGCGCCACCAGGTCCAGATCGAGCCTTCGAGGTTTGTGGTGTCGACCACGACGCCCAGGAAGCCGTACTCGCGAACGGGATCGTGAGCGGGGCGCACTTCCAGCGCCATTTGATGGTTGGCGCCGAGATCGATCGTCTGGACATTTCGCCGGGCCCGCAGATCCCAGAAGTGGATCCGATGGCCATACTTGTTCGAGAGAAGATCCTCCGGCACGATCCCGTTCTCGAACTGCGGTGGCAACGCCCACTCGCTCGTCACCATGTAATCGCGTGGCAGGTTCCACCAGAAGTCATAGTGCAGGGTCTGGGGACCACGATCGATCTCCCACCGCCCGAGCACATCGAAGGTCTGGCAGTCCATGATGAAGACGCCGGGCGGTCCATCGGTGCCATCCTTGCCACCGCCGCCGAGCGTGCTGACGTAAATGCCTTCCGGCCCGCAGTGCACCGTGTGGGGCCGCGAGTAACCGGTCTTTCTAAAGATTTCCTCGGGCTCGATAATTTTGTGAATCTTCGCCTTGGTGGGATCAGGTTTCGTATCCACGATATAAATTCGGGAGGAACGAATCCCGGGGATTATGAGATAGCGCCGCTCCAGGAACGCGTGTCCCGTGAGCGGCGACAAAGCCGACGAGCAAGCGTTCCAGCCGAAATGGTGAAACTCGTCACCCTTGTTTGGCATCACCACTGTGTGGACGACCTGACTGAACGTCGGGGAGCCAGGCTTTACGTCGATCACCGCGAGCGCGTCGGGTTTTGAAAAGTCCGGGCTGAGCATCAAGGTGTAGGCGAAGCTCTCGGGCGGAGCTTCCATCGCAAGCTTCGGCGATGCGTGAAACGTAGGGTCGGGCCTCATTGTCATCGGACTGCCTCCCTGTTTGCCTGGATGTGCACCATCACGGCTCAGCGGCATGCAGTAGCAAGAAATAACCCGGCTCGTTGAGTTTCTCTTGCGAGTGCCGCCGGCTGGGTTCACTTGTCGTCACACTACACCATCATTACTGCCTGGTGTAAGGAACGATGGAGGCCCCGATCCGCCAGCCAGCCGAAAGCGCATGCGGCGTTTCCGCGCTCAGGCCTCGCGACAGCAAGCCGGGCGTTGTTTCTTCACTAATATTTTGCGATTTAGCCGCGCGGTGTTCGAGCGGGGGATGCAGTGTTACCGCCCGTCAAATCATGGACGGCAAAATGTCGCAGTTGGGTCGATGCTGTCGAAAAATCATTGATAAGCCGCCACGATGTCCGACACGGCCCGCTCGAGCTGTTTTGCCGTCGCGCACTGACGCACCACGCTGCAGAATGCGGAGTATCGCGGCATTTCGGAATCGCCCCAGCCCCAGGCCATGCGCCCCTCGGGATTGAGCCAGACCAGGCGCTTGGATCGCTCTGAAATGCGGCGAAGGATGTCGGCGCGCGGATCGAGATTATTGGTGCGTGCGTCGCCGAGAACGATCACCGTCGTCTTCGGCGTCACCGTCCGGATCCAGCCCTTCTCGAAATCGACGAACGAACCGCCGTAGTCGGACGAGCCAAATCCGACCTTCGACATGATCTCGCTCATGGCCTCTTCCGGCGATTTGTTGTCGAGGATGTCGCTGACCTCGATCAGATGGCCGGAGAAAGCGAACGAGCGCACGTCGTCCACCACTTCGTGCAGGCTGTGGATCAACAGCAGGAAGAAGTCGGACACCTGCGCCACCGATCCCGAGACATCGCAGATCGCCACGATCTTCGGCCGGTCGCGGTGACGGCGCTTCCATGAGGTGAGGAAGGGAATACCGCCCCAGGCGGCGTTGCGCCGCAGCGTCCGCCTGGTGTCGAGATGCCCGCGCCGCTGCCGCTTGCGGGGCTTGCTGTAACGCTCGCGCAGCCGTCGCGCGATGGCGCGGATCAAGGCCTTCATCTGCTCGACCTGCCGGCGTTCGAGGCGGGCGAGCGGCGCGTTGCGGAGGATTTCGTTACGGAGGTTTTCCGATTCCTCGCGCCCGTAGAGAACGAGCGCCTGATTGACGACGTCCCGCACGTTTTCGCGCAAGGCCTCCAATGC
>JBGQCE010000181.1:0-6864 GCA_041495185.1 Bradyrhizobium sp. | reverse complement strand
GGGCGACCCGATCCGTTAACCGCGGATTAACCATATTGTGCATGCCTCGCGCGAACTGAACGAGAAACGATTCGCGGACAGGAGGACGGCACATCTCAAGCAGCGATGCCAGACGCTGCCGACGAGTTTTGGCTGAGTCCGTTTGGTGAGATGCCGATTAGTTCGTTTTACCTGCCGCAGTGGCGCTGCCGCTGGCCTGGCTGCTGAGAGAACCGGCCTGATCGATCGTCGATTTGAAGTAGTTCTCGCCATCGCCAAGAGTGACCCGGCGCTGGCAAACCGGCATGCAGCTATACGACTCGCGGTCGACGCCGCGATAGACTGTCACCAGCTGGTCGGTGGGGCCCTCGACCTGAATGACGCGGTCCACCAGGACCTCGCCGCTACGGTCCATCGCAATGAAATTGGTCGCGCCGTAGCCCTTGCCGGTCACCACGATCACCCCGCCGTTCTGCAGGGTTACGTCTGCAATCAGCGGGTTTCCGACAACGATGGTTGCAACGCGGCCGGGGAGTTTGACGAGTTTTGCCTGATCGACATTGACCGCGATGGCGTCGGGCGAAGCCTCGGCAAAAGCGGCTGCCGGCCACAAAAGAATTCCAATCACCAACGAGCGGAATCCGGAAAGCGCGCGCGCGCGCATGCGCAGGGAACTGAACGACATACTCTACTCCGGGGCGTTGACAATCCGGCTAAAGCGATACGCAGCGGAGCCGGCGCCCGACGAGGCAAATCTGACGTCAATTCATGAACGAACTGCAAACAGGGCCGGGAGCTACAGCCTATTGCCGAAACGGATAGGCCAATTGTCCGACAATCTCGGACGGCATGGTTTTTTCGTCCTTGCCATAATTGTTAGGAAGCCTGCTTTCCGGCATCCGGAAGGTTCCAAAGAGGATATCCCAGACCGGGAACGTTCCCGCAAAATTGGTATTGCCGCCGTCTTCGAGCAAGGTGTGATGCCAGCGGTGGAAAACCGGCGTTGCCAACACGTATTTGAACGGGCCAAGCGCCCAGTTCAGATTGGCGTGAACGAACGCGGAATGGAACGTGGTGAAGGGTCCGACCCAGAGCATGACGTTCGGCGAGATGCCCGCCATCAGCAGGATGACGTCGACCATTATTGTTCCCAGGAACAGGTTCACCGGGTGAAAGCGCGCGGCCGAAATCCAGTCCAGTTCTTCCGACGAATGATGGATCGCGTGATATTTCCAGAAGCCGCCGCCGTGAAACATCCGGTGCAGCCAGTACAGCATGAAGTCCGACAGAACCAGGAACAGCACCGCCTGGAGCCATAACGGCAGCTCGGACAGGGGGCCATGGCCGTTGTCGTAGAAGGCAATCAGTTCGTCGGCGTCGTGGATATTAAAGACCACGCTGGCGCCGAGCACGAGCAGCCCGATCCGGAATACGCGCGCGAACAATGGAACGAAGAACCAGTAACAGATGTCGGTGACGAGTTCGCGCTTGCGCCACCAGGGCGTGCCGGGGTTGCAGGCCCAGAAATGGGTCAGTACCGAGAACACCAGAGCCAGCACGATCGTGATGGGCACCACCTTGGCAATCGTCTGGCCGAACATCTCGACGATTTCCAGGGGTAGATTGGACATATCAACCTCATCAGATCAGATATCTGAGGGGTACCCCTTCGCGCTTAAGGAGCCATGAACAAGAAGCGCGGGCGAGCGCGCGAGCTCTCTATAATATACTCGATCGAAACCAATACCGCATTGTAGCAAAGGCCTTAATTCCAAATTTACTCTGCTCAAGAACAGCCGGTTCCACAGATGTTTACGCGATCGAATTAACTGCACCGCAATCCTCCGACCTTAGGGTGGCGCGATGGTCACGGTGCTGAGAACGCCGGCGAGACCAAACGTTAGTTCGACCCAGCCACGTGTACACATGGAGTCACCTATGAAGAATCTTATTGCGCGTTTCGTGAAGGACGAGTCCGGCGCCACCGCCATCGAATACGGCCTGATTGCAGCCGGCATTTCGCTCGCGATCATCGCTGTGGTCAACGGCCTCGGCACCAACCTGAACGCCAAGTTCACCTCGATCAACACCTCGCTGAAATAAGCGGCTGTTACGAGCGGCATCAAAGGCCCCGGCAATCCCGGGGCCTTTATTGTTTCGACTGGATGGTAATGGCGTAATGCGTAAATCCGATGCTGCCTTTGTCACGGCAAGAAAAGCGGCTTCGCCGGCCGGCGCCCGGGACGATATGCCCGCGAAACTGGTTTGTATCGCACTGGCGCTGGCCCTTCTCGCCCTCGCCGCCCGGATTGTCAGCATCTGGTGACCGCCCGGCTGTTTCCCGATTGTTCATCTCTCGCCGCTAAAATCGGGCGATGCTCCGACCCCGCGTTAGCAGCACATAACCTCATGATCCTCGACATTGCGCGCCTTCTGCTGTTTCCGGCCCTGATGGCGTTTGCCGCCGCGAGCGACCTTTTCACCATGACGATTTCGAACCGGGTGTCGCTGGCGTTGGCGGCCAGCTTCCTGGCCCTGGCGCTGCTGAGCGGCATGGGACTCCCTGATATCCTCTCGCATGTCGGCGCGGGGGCCACCGTGCTCGCGGTGGCCTTTGTCTGCTTTGCCATGGGCTGGGTCGGCGGCGGGGATGCAAAAGTAGCGGCCGCAGCCGCGCTCTGGTTCGGCTTTGGCCATCTCCTGAACTATCTGGTCTATGCCTCGCTGTTCGGCGGCGCCTTGACGCTGTTGTTGCTCCAGTTCCGGCAATGGCCGCTGCCCTACCAGCTCGCCGGCCAGCCCTGGCTGCTCAGGCTGCACGCCAAGGAGAGCGGAATTCCCTACGGCATCGCGCTCGCGATCGGCGCACTGACGGTCTACCCGGAAACCGAATGGATCAAGGCGGTCGACCTGGCCCACTTCGCCATTCGCTGACGGCGTTCAAGTAAACCCGGCGTTAAGGCGATTTAGATACGCCTCATTAACCATGCTTTGACGAATAGCTGGTCAACTCCCATCACGGCGGCGGAAGCGTCGCGGCGTAATGTGGAAAGTGAAGCGTATGAATACCGCACGCATTGTGGTCCTGACCATCGCTGTCGGTGCCGGCGGCGTTGCCGCTTATCTTGCGAGCGGGTCCGACAAGCCGCCACCTGCGCCGGTTGCACAAATGCAGACCGTGGACGTTCTGGTGGCGAAGTCCGACATCGGTCTTGGCCAGGCGGTGACGCCTGAGGATATGCAGTGGCAGACCTGGCCGGCAGCGACCGCAAGCAACAGTTTTATCCGCCGCAACGAGCGGCCGGATGCGACCACCCAGATCGTCGGCTCGATCGCGCGCGCGCCCTTTATCGCGGGCGAGCCGATCCGGGAGCCGAAACTGGTCAAGCCCAACGGGTCGGGCTTCATGGCGGCGATCCTGCCCACCGGCATGCGTGCCATCTCGACCGAAATCTCGCCCGAGACCGGCGCCGGCGGCTTTATTCTGCCTAACGACCGGGTCGACGTGATTCTTTCAAAGCGCGAGAAGAACCCCGACCGGTCAGGCGCGCCCGATATCGTCAATTCCGAAATCATCCTGTCGAATGTCCGCGTTCTCGCGATCGATCAGGCTCCCAAGGAAAAAGACGGCCAGAACGCCGTGGTCGGCAAGACCGTGACACTCGAGCTGAAGCCCGAGCAGGCGGAGACGCTCGCCCGTGCGCGCCAGACCGGCACGCTGGCGCTGGCGCTGCGCAGTATTGCCGATCTCAACATGGTCGAGAACAGACCTGACGATCAGGCCAAGCGCGGCGATAGCGTCAATGTGGTTCGCTACGGCGTACCGAGCTCGGCGACGATACAGAAGTGACCGAAAGGACGTCCGATATGAAATGCAGGGGAAATCAGCTGACAATGCGGACTTTCATGGTCCGCGCCCTGTCGTTTTCGGCTGTCGCTGCGCTGACGCTCAATCAGGCCCTGACACCGGTGGTGGCGAGCGACTATCGCGCCGCGGCGCCCGTTGCCGCCGATGGACAGATGAACGCGCGCTTCCTTCCGCTCGGCATTGGCAAATCCGTGGTGATCGATTTGCCGCGGGACATCAAGGATGTGCTGGTCGCCGATCCCAAGATTGCAAACGCCGTCGTCCGCTCCGCGCAGCGCGCCTACATCATCGGCGCGGCGGTCGGCCAGACCAACATCGTGTTCTTCGATTCCGCGGGCCAGCAAATCGCCGCCTACGATATCGCCGTTAAAAGGGACCTTAACGGCGTACGCGCCGCGCTGAAGCAGACGCTGCCGAACTCCGACATCCAGATCGACGGCGTCGGCGACGGCGTAATACTGACCGGCTCCGCCGCAAGCCCGATCGAGGCGCAGCAGGCGAGCGATCTGGCGGCGCGGCTGGTCGGCGGTACCGACAAGGTCGTCAACTCGATCACGGTTCGGGGCCGCGACCAGGTGATGCTGAAGGTCACGCTCGCCGAGGTCCAGCGCTCGATCATCAAGCAGATGGGCATCGACCTCACCGCCAACCTGAATTACGGCACGGCAGTCGTGAAATTCACCAACGCCACCCCGTTCACCGCAAGCAATGCGCCGCTCGTTCCCAACAACGAGTTGAAGACGTCGTTCGGTGCTATTCCATCGGTGCAGGCCACGCTACGGGCGATGGAAAGCGCGGGCGTGGTTCGGACATTGGCGGAACCGAACCTGACGGCAATCTCCGGCGAGTCCGCGACATTTATCTCCGGCGGTGAATTTCCAATTCCGACCGGCGTAACCTGCCAAACGACGGTGGCGGGCGCTATCGGACAATGCGTCCAGACGATCAGTTTCAAGAAATTCGGCATCTCGCTCAACTTCACGCCGGTGGTGCTGACCGAGGGACGGATCAGCCTGCGGGTGATGACCGAAGTGTCCGAAATCTCGGCCGAAAACTCTTTGAATGGCGGTGCCGGTGGAACGACGATTCCTTCGATCAAAACCCGTCGCGTGGAAACGACGCTGGAAATTCCTTCCGGAGGCGCGATGGCGATGGCCGGCCTGATCCAGGATCAGACCAAACAGGCCATCAACGGCTTGCCCGGGCTGGCGCAATTGCCCGTTCTCGGGTCGCTGTTCCGCAGCCGGGACTACATCAACAATCAGACCGAGCTGATGGTGCTGGTGACGCCCTACGTCGTGCGCGCCGTGGCACAGAAGGATCTGTCGCGCCCCGATGATGGATTTGCGACCGCGTCGGATCCGCAGGCCGATCTGCTCGGCAGCATCAATCGCATCTATGGCGTTCCGGGCCGCGTCGAACCGGCCCGGAATTATCGCGGCACCTATGGCTTTATCACCGACTGAGACGGGACGAGGACGAAAACGATGACAGCCAAATTACCCGTCGATCGCAGGCGCGCCATCCGCATCGCGGGGGCGCTTGCCGGTCTTGCCGTCGTGCTGGGGGCTTGCACGCACACCGACGAGGTGGTGGCGACGGCGAGCTTCCCCGACGATTATCGCATGCGTCATCCCATTGCCGTTCAGGAAGCCAATCAGTCAATCGTCATCTTCATCGGTCACGCCCGTGGCGGTCTTTCCGCCTCCCAGCGCGCCGATGTCATGGGGCTGGCGCAAACCTGGCTCCACGAAGGAACCGGCGCGATCAGCGCCGATGTGCCGGTCGACACCCCCAACGCGCGGGCGGCTGCGGATTCCTTGCGGGAAATTCACGCGCTGCTCGCATCCGCCGGCGTGCCGCCGCGCGGGTTCGTTGTCCGCCGCTATCATCCCGACGATCCGCGCCAGATGGCAACGATCCGGCTGAACTATCCGAGAATCTCGGCCGTGGCCGGGCCCTGCGGTCTATGGCCGGACGATCTCGGGCCCTCGATCAAGAACAGGGGCTATTTTGCAAACAAGCCGTATTACAATTTCGGCTGCGCCAACCAGCGCAACCTGGCGTCGATGATCGACAATCCGTCGGACCTCGTGCAGCCGCGGCCTGAAACTCCGGCCTATACGGCGCGGCGCAACGTCGCGTTCGAAAAGTATCGCAAGGGTACTTCGACCACGACCATCTATCCCGAAGCCGACAAGGCCAAACTCAGCGATACAGGCAAATGATCAGCTACGCCCGTCAAAACCCCGAACAGCCTGAGATCACGTCGGCGCCCGCGGACGATCACATTGCCCCGGCGCCGCGTGTATCCGTGCAAGCCTTTTGCGAGACGGTGGAAACCGCAGCCGCCGTGCAATCGGCGGGCGAAGACCGCCGCCTCGGCAAGGCCCATCTCAAGATTCAAATGGGCGGCATGGCGGCCGCCATCGAGGCCTATCGGACCGCTCCCACGCCGAATGTGATCATCCTGGAAACCGAGGGCCGCAGCGACATCCTTACCGGCCTCGATCAACTCGCAACCGTCTGTGATTCCGGAACCCGCGTCGTCGTGATCGGCCGTGTCAACGACGTCCACCTCTATCGCGAACTGGTGCGCCGCGGCGTCAGCGACTATGTGATTGCGCCGGTCAACACGATTGACGTGGTGCGCTCGATTTGCGGCCTGTTCTCGGCGCCGGAGGCAAAGGCCGTCGGCCGGATCATCGCCGTCGTCGGCGCAAAGGGCGGCGTCGGGGCATCCACCATCGCCCACAACGTCGCCTGGGCGATCGCGCGCGATCTCGCGCTGGATTCCGTCGTTGCCGATCTCGATCTCGCGTTCGGCACCGCCGGACTCGACTACAATCAGGATCCTCCGCAAGGCATCGCGGATGCGGTTTTCTCGCCCGATCGCGTCGATACGGCGTTCGTCGACCGTCTGCTGTCGAAATGCACCGACCATCTCAGCCTGCTGGCCGCGCCCGCCACGCTGGACCGGGTCTACGATTTCGGCGCCGAGGCTTTCGATTCGATCC
>JBGQCE010000180.1:0-6877 GCA_041495185.1 Bradyrhizobium sp. | reverse complement strand
CTCGGGCCTCTAGAAAAGCACGCGGCGAAAATCTTGTCGACGGCCTCCCGCGGAGTGGACCGTCTAGCTCATATTCGCGACGCCGCAACTTGTCGAGGCCTGGTCAGGGTCACCACGACGAGCGCCAGCGCGACAAAGACCACCGCGACATATCCCGCGCCATAGAGCAGATCGCGCACATACAGCACACCGCCGATCGCCGATCCAACGGCCTGCCCGATGTAGAGCACCGAGGTATTGAGCGACACCGATGCCGGCGCCAGCGCCGGCGCGGCGGTGACCAGCCGTACCTGCTGCATCGAATTGGTCGAGGCGAAGCCCATTCCCCAGATCGCGACCGAGCAAGCCATCAACGAATAGACACCTGCACTGAGCGCCCAACCGGCGACGCCGGTCAGCAATACGGAGGTAAACAACACCGAGGTCTTATAAGCCCCCCAGGAATCGACGATGCGGGTCGCGATCGCAATTCCGATGAAGCCGAACACGCCGTAGAGCATGAATACCAGCCCCACACCATCAGGACTGGCATGCGCCAGCTTCGTCAGCAGCGGTCCCATGAACGTGAAGACGACGAACTGGCCGGACATCTGCAACGTCGTGGCCAGCAGCAGCAAGACGATGATCCGGCTGCGCCCGACATCGGCCCAGGTCTTGAGATCCACCCGCGCACCGATCAATCCGCCGGGCAGACGCCACGCCAGCAGAAGGAAACTGATAAAGCCGATCACGCCGATGCCACCGTAAACTGCGCGCCAGCCGTAACGGCTGGCGATAAGCGTGATCAGCGGCAGCCCGACTGCCGCGGCCAGCGACCAGCCGAGAAATATATAGGCGATGGTGCTGCCGCGCTTTTGTGCTGAAACGATAAGCGCGCCGGTGCCCGCGGCCTGCGGCGTATAAAGCGCGCCGACCGCCAGCATGATCAGGCGAATGACCAGCAGGCTGATGTAGTCCGGCGCGAAAGCCGACGCGGCATTGGTCACCGCGAGGACCGCGAGCGTCGCCGTGAGCAGGGTACGGCGCTCGATCCGGCTGGTCAGCCACGCCGTCAGCGGCGATCCGATGCACAGCATCACCGCGCCAAAGGTGATCAGCAATCCGGCGTCGCGTACGCTGACATCGAGACCTGAAGACAGTTCGATCAGCATGCCCGCCGGCGCCAGCACCGAGCAGCCTGTGACGATATTTCCGAGCATCAAGGCGGTCGGCGCGAAGCGGCGGTGCGCGACGTGGGGACTTTCCATGCAAATGCATGTAGGCCAGACCGATGCGGAATAAAAGGGGAGTCCGGGCTATTTCGCGCGGCCGCGTTGGCAGCGGAGAAAATTGTTGGACCCGCGAGGCATTAACGCTTGTGCGGCGCCTTGTTACTCTCTCACCGCGCCGGAGCGGATGTGAGGCCGGGAGACGCAATCGCTGGCCTCGCATTGTTTGGAGCAGCCGGGCACGAGGCAAAAAGCTGCGTCCACGCCGGCTCCAGGCCACGTGTGTCAATGTCAAATATCTCCTGATTGGTTTTGCCGTCCGGCATCAACGTACCTTCCCCCATCTGCAAACGAGAGGCGGCCAACACCGACTTCATGGCATCGGAGGCGATCGTCCCGCTCCATGCCTCGTACGTTCCTATTCGCGCAGGGAATGTGCCGAAGGCCACGGGCTTCCCGGAACCCGCCATCATGATCACCGAACTCATGCCAGCGGCGCCTTTGTCAAATTCCCGAACGAACATCAGCCGCGCGCGATCCTTGTTCTCACAAAACAACCGCCACTCCATCGTTCGAAACGATGCATCATTATCCTTCTTTGCGAGGGCAATTTTGCGGATATAGGGACGGGCCGTGGTTTCCAGGGTCCACCCGGTTTCGGCCATCGCCCGCGTATCGATACCGAAACGATAGAGCTCCGGTCGTGTGAGTATATGCAAATCTTCGAATTTCACCGTTCTGATCAGATCGGTGAGTTCATGGTTGATACCCATCGTTTGAATGAACGACGCTCTCTCG
Organism: Bradyrhizobium sp.; assembly: GCA_041495185.1. Lineage (GTDB taxonomy): Bacteria > Pseudomonadota > Alphaproteobacteria > Rhizobiales > Xanthobacteraceae > Bradyrhizobium. Next base: position 4,871 of record JBGQCE010000180.1, on the reverse strand, counting down.
CGATCGGCCTTGGCCATGCTGCGGTCCGTAAAAGCCGCGATCAGCTGCGGCGGGGGATGTCCGTGAACGACGAGGGTCAGTTTGGAGTTATGGACGGCCATCGCGGCATCGGGAGCAACCTCGCGCGTCGTCGCGCCAAGAAACAGATAGCTGCAGGCCGAATTGCACATCGCGTGACGCGTCACGATCGCGGCCTCAACTTCGCCGCCTCCAGTCTTGATTTTAAGGCAGGCGTCGTCGACCTGGGTTCCCGCAGCGCAAGCGGTAACAACCGTCCGCCCGACCCGGGCAACAGCCTTCCGGCTGCGCAGCAAGCGCCCGATCATGAAGGCCTGCTCAACGGAGCCACCCGGCGAATGGAAATAGATCGGGCGTTGCGTATCTTTCACGTCTCGCATGAAGCGACTAATGCGCGAGGCGGCGGCCTGATCGACAGTGCCTTCAATGGCAATCCAGCGATCGCAGCCTGGTCCGCATGAATTTGCCGGGCCCTTTGCCAGATAGATGATCAGATTCGGCGCAAACCCCGCGGCTTCGGGAAGCGGCTTCGCGCGTACCTCTCCATGGATTAGCAATAAAGCTGCGAAAAAGAGGGCGCGAAATATCATGAGCATGGCAGGGTCAAAAAGATCCGGGAAAGGCCTGGAGCGCGGCAAGGCTAAACAATGAAGGGTGGCACTGCAACCTCTGCGAGCGGACACGCCGTTCTGGCCTGAAGGCGCGTTCAAGCCTCCGAAAACCGCGCTTTTGCCGGATTGCAACGCCCGAATCCCCTGCTATACCGCTGCTTCCCGCTTACCTGCGCTCGTTCGCAGGAGTGAGCCACAGGAGACACTTATGACGGACTTCAAGTACAGCCTCACGAATCTGAAACCGGTCGAATCCGGCAAGATCGCCCTCACCTTCCCCGACGGCGCCAAGCGCGAATTCCCGAAAAACACCACCGGCCTCGATATCGCCAAGGGCATCTCACCGTCGCTCGCCAAGCGCACGGTCGCGATGGCGCTCGACGGCGCGGTCGTCGACCTCGCCGATCCAATCGAGCACGATGCGAAGATCGAATTCATCGCCCGCGACGACGCCCGCGCGCTGGAATTGATCCGGCATGACGCAGCCCATGTGCTGGCGGAAGCCGTGCAGTCGCTGTGGCCAGGCACGCAGGTGACGATCGGCCCGGTGATCGAGAACGGCTTTTATTACGATTTCTTCCGCAACGAACCGTTCACGCCGGAAGATTTTTCGGCGATCGAAAAGAAGATGCGCGAGATCATCGCGCGCGACAAACCCTTCACCAAGGAAATCTGGACGCGCGAACAAACCAAGCAGGTGTTCCGCGACAACGGCGAGATGTTCAAGGTCGAACTGGTCGATGCGATCCCGGCCGACCAGACCATCAAGATTTACAAGCAGGGCGACTGGTTCGATCTGTGCCGCGGGCCGCACATGACGTCGACCGGCAAGATCGGCAACGTGTTCAAGCTGATGAAGGTTGCGGGCGCCTATTGGCGTGGCGACAGCAACAATCCGATGCTGACGCGCATCTATGGCACGGCGTTTGCGAAACAGGAAGATCTCGATGCCTACCTCAAGCAAATCGAGGAAGCCGAAAAGCGCGACCATCGCAAGCTCGGCCGCGAGCTCGACCTCTTCCACTTCCAGGAAGAAGGTCCCGGCGTGGTGTTCTGGCACGCCAAGGGCTGGACCATCTTCCAGGCGCTGATCGCCTATATGCGCCGAAGGCTTTCGGGCGACTACAGCGAGGTCAACGCGCCGCAAATTCTCGACAAGACGCTGTGGGAAACCTCCGGCCATTGGGAATGGTATCGCGAGAGCATGTTCGCGGCCCAATCCGCCGGCGACGAAGCCGAGGACAAGCGCTGGTTCGCGTTAAAGCCGATGAACTGTCCGGGCCATGTGCAGATTTTCAAGCACGGGCTGAAAAGTTATCGCGACCTGCCGTTACGCTTGGCCGAATTCGGCGTGGTGCATCGCTACGAGCCCTCAGGCGCGATGCATGGGCTGATGCGGGTGCGCGGCTTCACCCAGGATGATGCGCATGTGTTCTGTACGGAAGCCCAGCTCGCCGACGAGTGCCTGAAGATCAACGATCTGATTCTGTCGACTTACGCGGATTTCGGCTTCGAGGGCGAGCTCACGGTAAAGCTCTCGACTCGGCCTGAGAAGCGCGTCGGCACCGACGAGATGTGGGATCATGCCGAGCGCGTGATGGCGACGGTGCTTTCGCAGATCGAGGCGCAGGGCGACAACCACCGCATCAAGACCTCGATCAATCCCGGCGAAGGCGCGTTCTACGGCCCGAAGTTCGAGTATGTGCTGCGCGATGCCATCGGCCGCGACTGGCAATGCGGCACCACGCAGGTCGACTTCAATCTGCCGGAGCGATTTGGTGCGTTCTATATCGATGCCGACGGTTCGAAGAAAGTGCCGGTCATGGTGCATCGGGCGATCTGCGGCTCGATGGAGCGCTACATCGGCATCCTGATCGAGCATTTCGCGGGCAATTTTCCGCTCTGGCTCGCGCCAATCCAGGCCGTCGTCACCACCATTACCTCGGAAGGCGACGAATACGCCAAGGTGGTCGCGGCCGCCGCGCGGCGCGCCGGCCTGCGCGTCGAACTCGATCTGCGCAACGAAAAGATCAACTACAAGGTCCGCGAACATTCGCTGGCGAAAATCCCGGCGCTGCTGGTGGTTGGCAAGAAGGAGGCCGAGACGCATTCGGTTTCGATCCGGCGGCTGGGCAGCGAAGCGCAAAAGGTGATGCCGACAGATGAAGCGCTGGCCGCGCTGGTCGACGAGGCCACACCGCCAGACGTGAAGCGGGCGCAGGCGGCTCCCTGAGTTTGGAGAAGTATTAAATAGTGTCGCTTGCCAAGCGTCCGTCGATCGCCAGATATGCGGTCAGTCGCTTGTTGACATCAAACCATGGATTGCCATGCCTGACGCCATCGATCTCCTGAAAATCCGCCGCTCGGTAAAACCGCGCGAGATGAGCGGTCCCGGCCCCTCGCCCGCCGAGCTCGAAACCATCCTCACCATCGGCGCGCGGGTGCCCGATCACGGCAAGCTGACGCCGTGGCGCTTCATCGTGTTCGAGGGCGATGCACGCATTCGCGCCGGCGAAGTGATCGCAAAGGTGTTCGAGCGGAAAAACCCGCAAGCCCAGCCGGCCGAGATCGATGTCGAAAAACGCCGGCTGACAGATGCGCCGCTGGTGATCGGCGTGGTCAGTTTTATCAAACCGCATCCCAAGGTGCCGCCGTGGGAACAGGAACTGTCGGCAGGCGCCAGCGCCATGAACATCGTCACCGCGGCGACCGCGCTCGGCTATGGCGCGTGCTGGTTGACCGGCTGGTTCGCGTTCGATCGCGACGTGCTCGACGGGCTGGGATTGAAGGCGGAGGAAAAGCTTGCCGGCTTTATCCATATCGGCACGCCGTCGAAATCAAGCGAAGACCGCCCGCGCCCGGCGCTTGCCGATATCGTGACGCGATTTTAGCTAGCGCGCGATCACCTCGACCTCGCCGTCGACGCCGTTGACGACGTTGAAGGGACGCTCGAACACTTTGCCCTCGTTCTTGGCGATGGCGCGATATTCGCCCTCGGACAGCACGACGCGGGGGAATGCGCCGATCGATTCCTTGATGACGTCGCCGCCCGGCGTAATCACCGACCAGGCGGTGTTCGCCAGTGCCTCGCCGCCCTTGTCGCTGACCAGCTTCAGCGTGATGACCGCGGCGCGATGGGTGATGACCACGTCGGTCAATTTACCGGCCTGAACGCGGATATCGGAGCGCACCACTGAATTGGCGTCGCCATAGTTGGAGATGATGTAGTAGGTGCCCTCCGATAGTAACGCGACGTCGCCGGCGGCGACGTTCGGCACCAGCGAGGCGCGGTCGCCGCCTTCGAACTGGCTGCCCTTGTAGATCGCAAACGAAATCTGGTTCTGCGGTATCTTCGAGGTGCCGACGCGGCCTTCGATGCGCAGGCCGCCTGCCGGAAGCAGGAAGGATTCGCGGTCGGTCTCGGATTTCAGGGTCACCGCCCGCACCGCGCTGACCAGTCCAAGGGCGACATGCACCACATAGCTGCCCGGCGGCAGCACGATGTTGGGCGTCGCCCCGCGCTCCTCGCGGATCAATTTGAAAGTGCCGGTCTCGTCGGGCCGGTCTGAGAAGACCCGCCACACCAGCCCGTTGGTGATGACCGGCAGATCCTTGCCGTAACGCGCCGTCAGCGACAGCACGGCCTGGCCCGGCGCCGAAGCGCCCGGCGGCGCTACAACCGGCGGCACAGCGGCGATCGAAGGCTGCGTCAGAGGCGCAGGCAGGCTTGGGATCGAGGCCGGACCGGAGGGCGGGGCCAGATTCATCGCCGGGCCCGCGGGTGGTGGTTCCGGTACCGAAGCCGGTGGCACCGGCGGCGGACGGTCGCTGAACATCTGCGCGGCGGCCGGGGCGACAATCCCTGAGGCCAGCACGGCGGCGAACGCAAGTGCGGGCAGCAGGCGTCCGCGCCGCCCCGCTCGATCGATGCCGTCATCCCCTGAAGTCATGGGCATGCTTTTCACCGAAAACGCGGCAAATTCAAGCCTCCGGACCGCCCGATCGAGGCCTCCTGGAACCGAAAACGAGACCTGCGTGTTACTCCAGAGGTCGCGATCCCGTCACAATCCCCGCATAGCCCGATCACAACACGGCATAAACCATGCATGGGGTACATTCTGGCAACGTCAAGCCATAGCTTACCCTCGTGCTCCCGGGAGACATCAGGTGCTCGATATTTTGATCGGACGCGGCAAAAACGGCGCCGATGTCAGCGACAAGGTGGGGCTCGGCAGCATCAGG
>JBGQCE010000179.1:0-6891 GCA_041495185.1 Bradyrhizobium sp. | reverse complement strand
GCTTCTCGCGCTGGCTGGCTCGCAGGTAAAGCTCCTGCCGATGATGCATCAGCACGTGAAGCACGACATATTCGGTCATTCGATGGGTGAGGTCGTCGACCGCAACGCGAACCAACGGTACTCTCGGCAGGCTGGAATCGGCCATCAGCGCATCGACGCCGGCGCCCAGGTTGAAAATGACGCGCAGATTTGGAAATGCCGCAAGCTCGCCTTGAGCAGGCTTCCAGACCGCGGCGTAGTGGACATCGGCGGGATCGAGCGCCGCGTCCGGCAGCAGCACGACGCGGCGGTCTCGGCATACATCGTCGAACCGGCCCTTCCAGCGTTCGGGAGACCAGTTTTCGGTTCCGCCGTGCACGAGTAAAGCGAGCGTGCCTTTGTTCATCGGATTTTCGCCTCATACTTGCCGATCCCCGGCGACCATACCGGCCTGCAGTATCCCTGCAAAATATTTCCGCTATCCTGTCGGAAACATCAGCACTCACGCGTCCTTGTAATAACCGGGAACCATCCCCCATGCTCTACGCCATCCTTTGCTACCACTGTGAAGATACCGTCGGTTCCTGGACCCAAGAACAGGATGCCGCGGTGATGAAGAAGCTTGCCGTCGTGCAGGACAAACTGCGCAAGCAAGGGCGGCTCGGTCCAGTGGCGCGGCTATTGCCGACGACATCGGCGACCACGCTGCGCAAGGGCGATCCACCGCTTGTGATCGACGGTCCCTATGCCGAGACCAAAGAGCAGTTGCTCGGCTTCTATGTGGTCGACTGCGAAAGTCTCGACGGGGCGCTCGACGTCGCGCGCGATCTCGGCGCGGCCAATCCCGGCGGCGCCTATGAAATCCGTCCCGTCGGGGTGCTGAATCCCGGGAGCGACAGGACGTGACCGACACCGCCTGGATCGACGCCGCGCTGACCTCGGCGCGTCCCCAGGCGGTCGGCGCGCTGTTGCGTTATTTCCGTAATCTCGACACTGCCGAGGAAGCCTTTCAGAACGCGTCCTTGCGCGCGCTGAAGAGCTGGCCGCAGAACGGCCCGCCGCGCGATCCCGCAGGCTGGCTGATCATGGTCGGGCGCAATGTCGCGATCGACGACATCAGGCGCAGCCGCAAGCAGGAGCCGCTGCCCGAGGACGAGACGATCTCCGATCTCGACGACGCCGAGGACGCGCTGGCCGAACGGCTCGACGGCTCGCACTACCGCGATGACATTTTGCGGCTGTTGTTCATCTGCTGCCATCCCGATTTGCCGGCGACGCAGCAGATCGCACTCGCGCTCCGCGTCGTCTCCGGTTTGACGGTGAAGCAGATCGCGCGCGCGTTTCTGGTCTCTGAAGCCGCGATGGAGCAGCGCATCACCCGCGCCAAGGCCCGCGTCGCCGATGCCGACGTTCCGTTCGAGACCCCGGGCGCGGTGGAGCGCACCGAGCGGTTCTCCGCGGTCGCCGCGATGATTTACCTGATTTTCAACGAGGGCTATTCCGCTGGTGGAGACACCGCCGAAATCCGCAGCCCCCTGTGCGAGGAGGCGATCCGGCTGGCGCGGCTATTGCTGCGGCTGTTCCAGAGCGAGCCCGAGATCATGGGGCTGACGGCGCTGTTACTGTTGCAGCATGCCCGCGCGGCGGCGCGATTCGACGCCGAGGGCGCATTCGTGCTGCTCGACGATCAGAACCGTTCGCTGTGGAATCAGAAGATGATCGCGGAGGGGCTGGCGCTGATCGACAAGGCAATGCGCCATCGCCGCGGCGGACCCTATCAAATCCAGGCGGCGATCGCGGCGTTGCATGCACGTGCCGCAAAGCCTGAAGACACCGACTGGACGCAGATCGATCTGCTTTATAGTGCGCTCGAAGTCATGCAGCCGTCACCGGTGGTGACGTTGAACCGCGCGGTCGCGGTGTCCAAGGTACGCGGGGCTGAAGCGGCGCTCGAGATGATCGAGCCGTTAGGCGAGCGGCTTTCGAATTATTTTCATTTCTTCGGCGTGCGCGGCGCGTTCCTGATGCAGCTTGGCCGCAATGACGATGCCCGCGTGGCGTTCGACCGCGCCATCGCGCTTGCCAATACCTCGGCGGAAGCCGCCCACATCCGGATGCATCTCGATCGCCTGATGCGCGACAGCCGGTCGCGCGGGGCGAAGGCGGGGAAGTAGAGGCTTTCCTCCGCACAGAACGATCGCCATTTCCAAGCATTCGTAATTGCCTTGGGGCGCCGGCGATGCGGCGTTACCTTCGATCAGCGACGCTTTTGAGAATGAGGTCCGTCAGCTTGACCACAAGGCCTCGAAGCCTGGCATTTTCTTCAAGCAGCGACAAAACACCGTCCGAATGTTCGTCGTCCGTATCTTCTTCGCCACGAAGTGACGATTCATCGAGGCATTCTTCCTTATCGACGAATTTTTGTTTGCTATCCGGTGGATATGCGGGTCCCATGGCTAATCCCCTAACAGGTAGCCGTACGCGCCCCCAGTCGTCCCATTCACCAGAGTGGATTGAGTCGGGGGCAAATTTGCGACCGAAATTAGCAACGCATGGGACACAACCCCGCTTTCTGCGCGGCCCCATGACGAAATGCAGAAAATATTTTGCGCCCCCCTGTCGAATTGCGCCCGTCCCGTTCGTCTTTGGATCATGCAGCACCAATCCATCGAAGGAACCGCGCGATGAACATGCAAGGCAGCAACACCATCGGCGAAGCCGTACCGACGATCGCCGGGACCGGTTGCGCGACCGGAGCTTGCGCGCATTAATACCGTTTCGGCGTTGATCTGATTGACGGATACGGAGCCTGCCATGTTCGAAATCGTTGCCATCATCGCCGTCGTGCTCGCGATCGCGATTGGGGTCGTCCTGATCCTTGCCGCGACCAAGCCGGATACGTTCAGCGTCCGGCGCGCGACCACCGTCAATGCGCCGCCGGAGAGAATCTTTGCCTTGATCCATGACTTTCATCAGTGGGGAACCTGGTCGCCTTACGAGAACAAGGATCCCGCGATGCAGCGCACTTACAGCGGCTCGGCGCGCGGCAGGGGCGCGATCTATGCGTGGGACGGCAACAACAAGGTCGGCTCCGGACGCATGGAAATTCTCGACACTTCGGCGCCTTCGAAAATCCTCATCAAGCTCGATTTCTTCAAGCCGTTCGAAGGGCACAACACCGCCGAGTTCACCATGCTGCCGCAGGGCGACGCCGCCAACATGACAACCAACGTTACCTGGCTCATGCATGGTCCCGCGCCCTTCATGTCCAGGCTGATGCAGGTGTTCATGAACATGGACAACATGATCGGCAAGGATTTTGAAATCGGTCTCGCCAAGCTGAAGAGGCTCACCGAGAAATAATCTGACTATTCGAAGCATCAGTCACGAAGGAGCAAGCGATGCAGGTCAATCCCTATCTGTTCTACAACGGCAATTGCGAAGCGGCGTTCAAGTTCTACGAAAAGGTGCTCGGCGCCAAGGTTGAGATGATATTGAGAAATGAGGAGGCTCCCGAGTCGATGCCGTCGCCGCCGGACCGGAAGAAGAAGATCATGCACGGCAGGATTTCGATCGATGGCGAAGTGCTGATGGCGTCCGATGCACCTCCTGAACATTTCCACAAGCCGCAGGGCTTTTCGGTCTCGCTGACGGTCACGGACCCCGCTGAAGCCGAGCGTAAGTTCAATGCACTCTGCGAAGGCGGCAGCGTCAACATGCCGTTCGGCAAGACCTTCTTCTCCAGGGGGTTCGGTATGGGCGTCGACCAGTTCGGCATTCCCTGGATGGTCAACTGCCCGCCGGAGGGCTGATCCTTCACCGACACCTCGGATAAATCGCCGCGAGTTCGCGCCCGCGCAGCAGTAGCAGGCGCGAACTCAATCCGCCGCGGCGGTGAATCCAGCCCCGCACCGGGGCGGGATAAGCCTGCAGCACGAGTTCGGACGCTCCCGGTTCGGCGTACATCCGCCCTTGCCGGTCGACCGAGCGCGCGGCGTGAAATCCCAGTATCGCCCTCCGCGTCACGCAGATGCGGTTTTGCGGCACCATGCTCAACACCAGCGTGCAGGCCGACAGACACGGTCCGTCGATCGCGACGCGTTCGCCGGAATCGCGCACGCGCTCGAACAGATCGAGGAACGGGCCGACCTGTCCGCCCGGACTGGCGAGGATGCGGACCTCGGCCTGTGCCGGCGGCAATAGGAGACCGCACAGCACCGCCGCAAGAAAGATTGTCTTCAGGACGGCCGTTCGCATCATGAGCGGGCTCCTTCGGGCCGGGCTACCGGATCAATTAATCAACGGCAGGCCGTGCGACAAGGTTCCGTCACTTGCCCGCGCCGGAGACGCCGGCTTCAGCGAATGTGGCCATCCCGGCGTGACAGGCCAGCGCCGCGCGCAGCAGCAGGATGGCGACGCCCGCGCCCGAGGCTTCGCCAAGCCGCATGTTGAGATCGAGCAGCGGGTCGAGGCCAAGTTCGCGCAACAACGCGCGGTGGCCGGATTCGGCGGAGACGTGTCCCGCGCGGCAATGATCCAGGATGCCTGTTGTAATACGCGTCAGCGGCACGATCGCCGCGGTCGCGACGAAGCCGTCGAGCAGCACGGGAATGCGATGTTGCCGCGCCGCGAGCACCGCGCCGGCGATCCCTGCGAGTTCGCGTCCGCCCAGCGCCGCCGCTACGCGAAGCGGATCGCCTGATATGGCGCGGTGAAAATCGAGCGCCGCCTCGATCGCCGCGCGCTTGCGCGCTAGCCCCGCATCGTCGATGCCGGTGCCGCGGCCGGCCCAGCGGCCAGCGCCGCCGCCAAGCAGCGCCGCGCACAGCATCGCCGCCGTCGTGGTGTTGGCGATGCCCATTTCACCGACCGCGAGCAGATCGCAGTCCGGCGGCACGGTCCGATATCCGATGTCGACGGCGGTGAGATACTCGTCGGCATCCATTGCCGGCGCGACCGTGAAGTCGCGGGTAGGGCGGTCGAGTTCGATCGGCACCACGCGAAGGTCGGCGCAGGCCAGGCTGGCGATCTGGTTGATCGCCGCGCCGCCCCCTGCGAAGTTCGCCACCATCTGTTCAGTAACCGCTTGCGGAAAGGCGGAGACGCCGCGCGCCGCCACGCCGTGATTGCCGGCAAACACCGCGATGGTGACGCGATCGAGTTTCGGAATCTCGCGGCCCTGCCAGCGCGCCAGCCATGTTGCCAGCTCTTCGAGGCGGCCAAGACTTCCCGGCGGTTTTGTCAGCACCTCCTGCCGCAGGGTAGCGGCGTCAGCCGCGCGCGCGTCGCCATTGGGTAGGTCGCGACAAAACGCGCTGATATCGTCTAGACTATCGAACTGCATGCGATTCCTTGTCGAGCGCGTCGCGGACCAAGCGATTCCTCCGGATTCTCTATCATGAATGAATGGCTCGACGATCTCAGAACAGCGGTCGCCTTTCTGACCCGGCTGCCAATGCCGCATCCGGCGGGGCCGATGCCGGCGAATTTTGCCCGCGCGCGCCGAATGTTTCCGGCTGTAGGCGCGGGAATCGGCGGCGCGGTGGGCTTTTTCTGCCTTGGCATGCGCATGATCGGCGTGCCCGATCTCGCCGCCGCAGCGCTGGCCCTGGGCGCGAGCGCGCTCCTGACCGGCGCGCTGCACGAAGATGGATTGGCCGATGTCGCTGACGGCTTCGGCGGCGGCCGCGACCCCGCCGCGAAACTTGAGATCATGCGCGACAGCCGGCTCGGCACCTTTGGCGCGCTGATCCTGATGGTGAGCTTTGTCGCAAAGCTCTCGGCGCTCGCAGCACTTCCGGATGTTTTCGTCGTGCAAAGCCTGATCGCCGCGCACGCGCTTTCGCGGGGCGTGTTGCCTGCGATGTCGATGAGCCTGCCTTATGCGCGCAAGGACGGCCTGGCCGCCAACGCCGGCCGGCCCGATCTCGCGACGGCGGTCACCGCGGGCGCGCTCGCGCTGATCATCGCGTTGCTGTCGCTGCACTGGAGCGAGGCGCTATGCGCAGCGCTGGTGGCGGCTGCGGTTGCGATCGGCATGGCGTGGCTGGCGCAGCGGCAAATCGGCGGCCAGACCGGCGATGTACTCGGCGGTACCGAGCAGCTCGGCGAGACCGCGATCCTGCTGCTGCTCGCCGCGCGGCTGACCTAGTCTCGGATGAGCGCCGAGACAAATCTGTGGCTGATCCGGCATGCGCCGGTCGATGGACCGCGCGGCGTCATCCATGGCCCGGACGCGCCGGCTGATGTCGGCGATGCCGCGGCCCTTGCGGCGCTGAAAGCGCGATTGCCGGCGAATGCTTTTGCCGTTTGCAGTCCGGCGCGGCGGACCCGGGAAACCGCTGCTGCCCTCGGGTTCGATCCGGTCAAGGAAGCCTGCTTTCGCGAACAGGATTTCGGGGCGTGGACCGGACGGCGGCACAACGATCTCGTCGCCGAATTCGGGGATGCCTACCGGGATTTCTGGAAATCGCCGGCGAGCAACCGTCCGCCCGGCGGCGAAAGTTTTGTCGATCAGATTTCCCGCGCGACGGCGGGGCTGGCGCAATTGCCGGCGGGCGATGTCGTCCTTGTCGTGCATTCCGGCACGATCCGCGCCGTGCTCGCCATTGCGCTCGATCTAGAGCCCGATGGCGCGCTGCGCTTCGTCATCGATCCGCTTTCGCTGACGCGGATCGACCGCCTGACCACCGGCAGGCGCGTCGTCGCGGTCAACCGGCGCGCCTACGGTGAAGAATCCCATGGTGCATACGTAACCATTGGCGCGCTCCGGCCGGGCGCGCGCCTTCGTTTCGCGCTCCGCTCGTGATCGCAGAACGGTCAGGCCGCTCTGTTCTTGATGGCGCCGACGATCGCCGAGAGGACGGCGCCGGCAACGCCGCCACCGGCCACCTGGCCGATGATGCTGCCGAT
>JBGQCE010000178.1:0-6920 GCA_041495185.1 Bradyrhizobium sp. | reverse complement strand
CGAGCGAAAGGCTGAGGTCGTTGACGGCATAGACGGTGCGCTCGCCGGTGAAGCGAATGTTGAGGCCGCGTATTTCGACGAGCCTGCTCATGCTGACTTCGGCACCCGGTCGTGGAAGTCGGTGGCGCGCTGGAACGCAGCGCCGATCCGCAACAGCATGGCTTCCTCGAATGAACGGCCGATCAACTGCATTGCAACGGGAAGACCGCCGCGCGTGAAGCCTGTGAGAAGCGCGAGCGACGGCAGGCCGAGATAATTGATCGGGCGGGTAAACCGCGTCAGTCGCTGGATCACGGCCTCGGCGTCGGGGCTGTTGCCGACGTCGCTCTCGGCAATGGTGGGCGCGTCGACCGGCGCCACCGGCGCGATCACGGCATCGACGCCTGCAACGGCTGCGAGGTGCGCCGCCAATGCCGGGCCGCGCCAGCGCATCGCTTCGAGATAGGACACGCCGGGTATGGCGAGCCCGTTTTGCAATCGCATCAGAACCTGCGGGCCGTAATCCTGCGGGCGCTCGATCAACCATCGTTTGTGAAAGGCGGCCGCTTCGACGGCGAGAACCAGCTGACATGCCGCGGTGAGCTGGCGCTGATCCGGCAGTTCGACCTGAACGATGTTTGCGCCCTCGCCTTTGAGGACGGCGATCGTCTCGTCGAATATTCGCGCGACTTCGGGATCGAGATCGTCGACATAGAAGGCGGTGGGCACGCCGATGCGCAGGCCCTTGATCTGACCTCGCGTCGCGGCCGTGTAATCCGGAACCGGTCCGGTGACCGCAGTGGGATCTTCCGGATCCGCGCCCGCCATCAGGCCGAGCAGTAGCGCGCAATCCTCGGCCGAACGCGCGAGCGGTCCGACTGTATCGAGCGCCTGCGACAACGGCATCGCGCCGGCGCGGCTGATCCGGCCTGAGGTCGTCTTCAGTCCGGTGACGCCGCAGAAATGCGCGGGCAACCGGATCGAACCGCCGGTGTCGGAGCCCAAGGCCGCAAAGGTCAGCCGTGCGGCGACCGCCGAGCCCGAGCCCGACGATGAGCCGCCGGTGATGTGATCCACATTCCAGGGATTATGAACCGCGCCGTAATGGGCATTGTGGCCGGTTGGTCCATAGGCGAACTCCGCCATCTGCAATGAGCCCAGCCGAATCGCGCCGGCATCCTTCAGGCGCCGCAATGCGGTCGAGGTCACCGTCGCAACGAAATCGCGCCGGATGCGCGAGCCGCAGGTGACGACCTTGCCCGCCTCGTAATACATGTCCTTGTGCGCCAGCGGCACGCCGTGCAGTGCGCCGTGCTTGTTGCCTTTCGCGAGCGCCGCGTCGGCGGCATCGGCCGCCGCCAGCGCGGCTTCTGCTTCGATCTCCATGAAGGCATTGAGACAGGGCTGCCACCGTGCGATCCGGTCGAGACAGGATTGAGTTGTTTCGCGCGACGAGAAACGTTTTTGCGCGATCGCCTTCGCAACCTCCGTCAGCGATAGCAGTGCCGGTTCGGTGCTCATTTCGAAGCCTTCCCGGCCTGCTGCACCAGAAGGAAGCTCGCGGGCTCCAGATCGAACGGCAGCGTGCCGGCGATCGGCGCAAAGCCTTCGAAAGCGGGGCCAATGGAATTGGCGATCCGCGTGGCAACTTCGGCGCTCACGGGCACGCCGGCGACGTCGGCCATCGCCTTGATCTCCTTAGGTGTAGGTCTGGTCATGCGGCGTCGGCTCCCTTTGATGGCGCGCGGCTGTGGCCTGAACCTGGTGTGGCCATGTAGCACGCCGCCTGATGTCCCATTTTATCGAGCGGGTTAAGTTTAGGTGTGGCATTTGCGCAGAGCGGCTCCGCGAACGGGCAACGGGTATGAAACCTGCAACCCGAGGGCGGATCGATCGGATTGGGCGGATCGCCCGATATCGGCGGCGTCTCGGTCCTGTGATCGGGATCGGAGGACGGCATCGCCGCCAGCAGCGCCCGCGTATAGGGATGCGCCGGCGCATCCCACACCCGGTCTACCGGTCCAAGCTCGACCACTTCGCCGAGATACATCACGAGAACGCGGTCGGAAATGTAACGCACCACATTGAGATCATGGCTGATAAAGAGGTAAGTGAGCCCGAACTCGCGCTTGAGATCGACCAGCAGATTGAGCACTTGGGCCTCGACCGACTTGTCCAGCGCCGACACGGCCTCGTCGAGGATCACCAGACGCGGCGACAAAGCGAGTGCGCGTGCGATGTTGACGCGCTGGCGCTGCCCGCCGGAAATCTCGTGCGGATAACGATTGGCGAAGGTTTCCGGCCGCAAACCCACCTTGCCGAGCAGTTCGCGCGCCAGCGCGCGCGCAGCCATGTCGGCCACGCCGTGGACCTTCGGCCCGAACGCGATCGATTCCTCGATCGTCAGGCGCGGATTGAGCGAGGCATAGCTGTCCTGAAACACCATCTGCATGCCGCGGCGAAGTTCGCGAAGCGACAGCGTGCGACCGACCTGCATGCCATCATAGATGATGTCGCCGGCGTCGCGCCTCATCAGATGCATCAGCAGCCGCGCGGTGGTCGACTTGCCGCAGCCGGATTCGCCGACGATCCCGACCGTTTCGCCCTTGGCGATGGAGAAGGAAACATCGTCGACCGCGCGCACCGTCTTGCGCGCGCTGAACAGCTCGCCCCGCACCGGAAAATGTTTTGTCAGCCCGTTGACCTGGAGCAGCGGCTGCGCGGCGCCGCCGCGATCTTCGATCCTCTCGAGCATATCAACTGACACGGCCCTCTCGTTCATGGCGTCAGTTCCTGATGTCCATGGCGCTGCGCATGCCGTCGCTCAACAGGTTGAAGCAGATCGACACCGCGAAGATCATGCCTCCGGGCAATGCCGCCACCCACGGATTGACGTAGATCGCGGTGCGCAACGTGTTGAGCATCAAGCCCCATTCCGGCTCCGGCGGTTTGGTGCCGAGGCCGAGGAAGGACAGGCCCGCCGCCAGGATCATCGACACCGAGATCAGGCCGGTGGCGTAGACGAAGATCGGTCCCAACACGTTGCCGAGCATGTGCACGCGCATGATGGTGAAGGGACCGGCGCCGGACGCCCGCGCTGCCTCGACGAAATCCATGTTCCGCACCCCGGTCGTGACGCTCTCGGCAACGCGGGTAATCTGCGGCACGAATACGATTGTCAGCGAAACGATCGAGTTGACGATGCCCGCCCCCAGCGCGCCCGAAATCGCGATCGCCAGCAGCACCGAGGGAAACGCGTAGAACACGTCGACGGTGCGCATGATCGCGGTGTTGATCTTGCCGCCGACGTAACCTGCGACGAGACCGAGCGAAGTGCCTGTCACGAAAGCAAAGATCACCGGCAGAATGCCCACGATCAAGGACAAGCGCCCGCCATAGATCAGGCGCGCCAGCATGTCGCGGCCGAGTTCGTCGGTGCCGAGCGGATAGCCTGCCGTACCGATATGGCGCAACCGGCGAATCATCGAGCCCTGATAGGGATCGGCGAGCCCAAGCCACGGCGCGCACAAGGCCGAAAGGAAGATCGCCGCCAGAATGCAGGCGCAGACCATGCTGACCTTGTCGCGCATAATGCGGCGCCCGACCGTCGCCCAGTAGCCGCGCGCCCTGGCGGCAGGCCCTGCCTGCAAGGCCGCATCCGATATCGCGCTCATGGGACTGATGCTCACCTGGCTCAGCTCCGCTTGATACGCGGATCGATCGCGGCCTGCGCGATATCGACCATGAGATTGAGGAACACGAAGAACAGCGCCAGCACCAGGATCGTGCCCTGCAGCAGCGGCAGGTCGCGCTGGAAGATCGCCGAATTGAGCAACAGCCCCGAGCCCGGCCACGAGAACACGGTTTCGATCAGGATCGAACCGCCGAGCATGTATCCCAGTTGCAGCCCCATCACCGCCATCGCGGTCGGCGCGGCGTTCTTGATGACGTGACGGAAGACATGGGTTTCGCGCAAACCCTTGGCGCGCAAAGCCTCGACGAAATCCTGCGAAAGAATATCGCCGGTGAGAGCACGCACGGTACGCGTGACAATTCCCATCGGAATAACCGACGTGGTGATCGCGGGCAGGATCAGATAGCGGATGTGCTCCCAGTCCCATCCCCATGCGCCGGAGCCACCGGGCCCCGCGCCGACGGCGGGCAGCCAGCTAAGCTGCACCGAGAAGATGATCACCAGCACCATGCCGAGCCAGTAATGCGGCACGGAGACGCCGGCGATCGCGATCGAGGTCGCAACCTTGTCGATCCAGGTATCGCGGAAATAACCGGCGATCAGGCCGAAGAACAATCCAAAGGTAAACCCGATTAACGCGGCCGCGATCGCCAGGGTGACGGTGTTGCCGACCGCGCGCAGGACTTCAGTCAGCACCGGGCGTCCGTTGGCGATCGAATGGCCGAGATCGCCGTTCACCGCTTTCCATAGCCAGAGACCGAACTGCACCGGCAGCGGACGGTCGAAGCCGTAGGCGATGCGCAATTGCGCCGCGAGCTCCTGCGAGGCGTCGGCCGGCAGGATCGCCACCAGCGGATCGCCGGGCGTGATGTGCACCAGCAGAAAGCACACCAGCGCCACGCTGATGACGATCGGGATCACATAGACGATACGCCGGGCGATGTAAGCGAGCACAGGTGACCTTTAGTCAGTTATCGTGAATTCTCCGCTGTTCGTCATGGCCGGGCAAAAGCGCGAAGCGCGTCTTCGCGCTAGACGTCCCGGCCATCCACGCCTTGGTCGCGAGCAGGAAAGACGTGGATGCCCGGCACAAGGCCGGGCATGACGAAGAGAGCGCAACGCCCGCCGCGTCACGGCGTCATGGAAATCGGCGAGAAGTCCACGAACCAGCTCTTCGGCTGCACGAACCCCTTGACCTTCGGGCTCATGGCACGGGGAGCGACGTCGTGCGCGACATAGAGGAATGCCGCGTCGTCGACGGAAGCCGCATGCAGTTCGGCCAGCGCCTGGTCGCGCGCGGCCGGATCGAAGGTCTGGCGCGCCTTTGTCACCAGCTCGTCGAATTTGGGATTGTTGATAAAACCCCAATTATTCGATACCGGCGGCGCCATCGACGATTGCAGGAAACGCACCAAAGCGAAGAACGGATCCATCGCCGCATAGGTCACGTTGGTGGCGTTGGCGCCGTTGGCGGAAGGATCCTTGGCGCCCCGCCGCCAGTTGGTGAACAGCGTATTCCATTCGATGACGTCGAGCTGGACGTCGAAGTAACATTCGGCCAGCGCCTGCTGCAGATACTCGTTCATCGGCAGCGGCAGCATCTGGCCGGAGCCCGACGCCGAGGTCTGGATCTTGACCGTCAATTTCTTGCCCGGACCGAAGCCTGCCTCCTGCATCAGCTTCTGCGCCGCAGGCTTGTCATACTTGATCTCGAAAGTCGGTTTTCCCCGCCAGGGATGACCCGGCTCGAAGGTGCCGGTCGCCGGCACCATCAGGCCGGCGAGCAGGCCGTCCTTCAGGCCCTCGCGATCGACGCAGAGATTGGCCGCCTTGCGAACGCGAATATCGTTCCAGGGCGAGCCTTCGACGCGCGAGAACTGCCACGGCCAGACATGCGGTTCCTCGTTGGAGTAAAGAACGAAGCCGCGCTGCTTGATTTCCGCGACTGCATCCGGCGCGGGCGCTTCGATCCAGTCGACCTGACCGGAGAGCAGTGCCGCGGTGCGGGCATTCGCCTCGGGCATCGGCAACAGCAGCATCTTGTCGACTTTGGGAACGCGTGCCTTGTCCCAGTAATTCTCGTTCTTCACAAGCTCCAGCCGCTCGCGCGGCGTGAAGTTCGACATCTTCCAGGGGCCCGTGCCCGAGGCGGCCTTTGCGAACGCGGCCCAGGCTGCTTGCGATTTCGCCTTGGCGTCGGCGCCCTCCGCCGCGTCATACAGCTTCTGCCATTTCGCCGGGCTCGCCATGAACAGATTGGTGAGGTTGATCGGCAGGAAGCTGTCCGGCTCCCTGGTGGTCAGTTCCACCGTCATGTCGTCGATCTTGCGCGCGGAGGCCAGTGTCGGCATCCGCGACGCGGTCACGCCGACCTGGCTCGGGTCGAACTGCGGTGCATCCTGCTTGAGCACCTTTTCGACATTCCAGACCACGGCATCGGCATTGAACGGCGAGCCGTCGTGGAATGTAACGCCGGGCCGAAGCTTGAACGTCCACTTCTTCTTGTCGGCATCGTCGACCTTCCATTCGGTCGCGAGCCCGGCAATGACGACGCTCGCCTTGTCCGCAGAGGACAGGTCCCACATCGTCAGCGCGTCATACATGGTCAGGCCGGTGAAACGGTTGCCCTCGAAACCCTGATCGGGCTGACCTAGCGTGCGCGGAATGTCGGCCGCGGTCATGCCAATGCGCAGAACGGTCTCGGCGCTCGCGATACGCGGCAGGCCTGCCAACGAGGCCATCGCCAGCATGACGACTGCTGCCACTGCCCGGTTTTTTCCAGATTTTTCGGTACGCATCAGAGCCAATCCCCTCCAGGTTTTCGATGACTATTTCTTATGCAATCTTATGCAACGGCTGTGCCAAGGGTAGAGATTCTTCGCCCAATTGTCATTGGGCTGCACAACTCATTGTGAGGGCGCACGAAGAAGAGACGCAGATGCCTATTGTGCCATCAAGCTTGCCGGCCGTCCCGGAGTATTCCGAGCACCCCCCGTCCAATGGAGCTTAGTTCATGCGCGCCCGAAATTCGATCTTTCTTGCGGCCATCGCAAGTGCCAGCGGCGCCGGCCTGCCCGCCCGTCCTGTGCAGGCGCAGCACTGGTTCCAGGATCTGACGACGATCGGGCTGGAATAGGGGTCTAGACCGGACTTTCGTGCTATTTGGTCAGCAGCGCAAAGGCGCCGTTCCAGTCGGCCGCCGGCGGGCTGTTCTGATAGCCCTTAATTCGCGCCTCGTAGAGATTGT
>JBGQCE010000177.1:0-6935 GCA_041495185.1 Bradyrhizobium sp. | reverse complement strand
GTCGATGAATGTCTGCACCGATCAGATGCTGATCACGCTGGCGGACCCTGCGCAGATCCTCGGGCTGAGCCGGTTTTCCCGCGACGCGCGGCAATCCTTCGCGGCCGTTGATGCGCGCCGCTTCCCGGCCCTGTCGGGCGGCGCCGAGGATGTGCTGGTCATGAGGCCCGACGTTGTCGTCGCCAGCCTGTTCGACAAGCGCTCGACGCGGGAGCTTTTGAAAGAGAAGGGGCTTCATCTCGCCGAATTTTCTGTGCCGCGGAATCTCGACGAAGTAAAAGCCCAGATCCGCGAGATGGGCGAAATCGCCGGCCATCCGGATCGTGCCAAAGCGGAAATCGCCCGGCTCGATGCGGCGATCGCCCGCGCCCGCCAAACTGTCGTGGAAAAGCACTATTCTGTGCTGCCACTGTCCCGGCGCGGCTGGGTGTCAGGCAGCGACAGCCTGGTCAGCTCGCTGTTGAGCGAGACCGGGCTGTTCAACGCGGCCGGCGATCTCGGCGTCGGCACCGGCGGATTCGCCTCGCTTGAAGCAATCGTCAGCCTGAAACCCGATTTTCTCCTGGTGTCGGAGGAAGGCTTCCGCGCGGAGGACGACGGCCGCGCCTTTCTGCTGCATCCCGCGCTCGAGCGTTTCTATCCGCCGGCAAAGCGCATCGTCATTCCGGAACGGCTGACCGTGTGCGGCGGCGTGATGCTTGCGGAGGCGCTGGATGTGCTGGTTGCGGAGCTGAAGCGGGTCAGCCGGTAACGTCATCCGGCTACACTCTTCCGTCGTCCCTGCGAAAGCAGGGACCCATAACCACCGGCATCGATAGTTTTTGCGAGCTGCTGGTCATTCTTTTTTCTCCGCAACTGTAGT
The DNA here is from genome assembly GCA_041495185.1 of Bradyrhizobium sp. Lineage (GTDB taxonomy): Bacteria > Pseudomonadota > Alphaproteobacteria > Rhizobiales > Xanthobacteraceae > Bradyrhizobium. The sequence goes on along the minus strand of JBGQCE010000177.1, from coordinate 6,073 downwards.
CACGGAGTATGGGTCCCTGCGTTCGCAGGGACGACGACCTCAAAGCAAGCGATCTCACCCCGTCAGCACCGGTCCGCCGGCCTTCCTCCAGGCGTCGATGCCTCCAGCAATATGCGCGGTGTTGGCAAGCCCTGCCTCCTTGGCGGCGGCGACCGCCATGGCCGAGCGCTCACCGAAGGCGCAGAAGAATACGATGCGGCGCCCGGAGGCAGCTGCGACCTCGCGCAACATGCCTCCGGGCTGCAGGCTTTCGCCGATTCCGGGATAGGGCGCGTGCAGCGCGCCCGGCAGCATGCCGTGCTTGGCGCGTTCGCTGTTCTCCCTGAGATCGACCAGAAGAATATCGGGCCGGCCGAGGCTCTCGATCGCCTCGCGGGCGGTGAACGACAGCCCTTGTTTGGCAAGATCGTCCTGATGCAGGCCGACATGCATGTTCGCCGGCACCGCCACATCCATCATCTTCGGGTTGGGCAGTTTCAGGTTGGCCATCAGCTCGATATATTCATCGACCGAGCGCACCTGCAGCCGCGGATTGAAGCGCTTCTCCTCGCCGATGGTGGAGACGGTGTCGCCCTTATAGTCATGGGCGGGAAATACCAAGGTTTCATCGGGCAATTTCAGCAGCCGGTTGAAAATGGAATCGTATTGCGCGCGTGCGCTGCCGTTCTGGAAATCGGTGCGGCCGGTGCCGCGGATCAGGAGCGTATCGCCGGTAAACACCCGATCGCCCATCAGATAGCTGTAGGAATCGTCGGTATGGCCGGGGGTGTACATCACATCCAGATTGAGGCCCTCGATCGTCACCTTGTCGCCGTCGGAGACCCGCATCGCCACCACGTCGGCCTTGCTCTGCTCGCCCATGATGGTGACGCAATGGGTGCGGTCGCGCAGCTCGCCGAGCCCGGTGACGTGGTCGGCGTGCAGATGAGTATCGACCGCCTTGACCAGCCTGAGATCGAGCTCGCGCAACAACTGGCAGTAGCGATCAACCTTCTCCAGCACGGGATCGAGGATCAGCGCCTCGCCGCCGGCGCGGCTCGCCAGCAGATAGCTGTAGGTTCCCGAAACGCTGTCGAACAGCTGACGAAAGATCATGGTTGATTGCTACCGTTTTCTTGCAGGACCATGGCTGATACTTTTCCGGATCATGCCTTAGAAATCGATCCTGTCTCGGATGGCGTCGAGCCCAGCCTTGGCGCACTCCTCGTCCTTGTCGACACCGGGGGCGCCGGAGACGCCGATGCCACCGAGCAGGCTGCCGCCGGCTTCGATCATAAGTCCACCACCCAGCATGGCGACATGAGGCAATTGGGCAAGGCCGGGGTCCAACTGACCTGATCGAATTGACTTCGCCAGGTCGCTGGTGGCGGTTCGAAAACTCACGGCCGTATAGGCCTTTCTGACGGCGGTATCCGGGGCGTGCAAGCCGGCAAAGCGATCGCGTAACATCACTTGCGGCTGGCCGGAGCGATCCACCACCGCCACCGCGATCTGAAACCCGTTGTCGCGGCATTTCTTCATCGCGGCCTGCGCCGCCTCAAGCGCTACTTCCGGTGAGAGCGATTTGTAGACGACGATGGCGTCGTCGCCTGCCACTGCTGGCGGTATCGCGAGCGCCAGCATCGCCGCAACGATCAGGGTCGGGTAGCGCATTGTGAATCTTTCAGGACCTCGAGCAATTCTTGTCACGGCCGGACATAACTCCAGCCCTGTTCCTGCAATTCCATCAGACGGACCACGCCGGAGGGAACGATGGTGGCGTCGGACAGAATGGCGATCGCGTGGCCCTCGGCCTTTTCCATGCCCTGCTTGGTGTTGTTGCAGGCCGAAAACTGGATCTTGCCGGGGAAGGCCAGATCCTTGAGACGCTTGATACGATCCTGCACCGGTGAGGTGTCGGCCCGCAGCATGTGAAGGCCTGGACCATAGGTGACGATATCGACATCCACGTCTTCGTTTTTGGCGCGGTAATATTCGATCACGTTGGTGGCGTTGTTCAGCGCCAGGTTCATGACTTGCGGGTCGTTCTGGTCGACCTGGATCGCGATGCGATGCGGTTTGCCGTCGCCCGCAAGGCTGGCTGAGGCGAAGACAATCGACACGAAGGCAATAGTCGCAAGACGATAGAGAAAGCCGTGCATGGTCAGAACTCCTCTATTTCTACCGTCATTGCGAGGAGCAAAGCGACGAAGCAATCCAGTAACTCGCTCCATTGTCTGGGCTCTGGATTGCTTCGCTTCGCTCGCAATGACGTTCATGGCCGAACCAATGTATACCCGTTCTCGGTCAGCGACAGAATTTGCCCGACGCCGACCTGAACCGGCGTCGCGACGGGAATGATGTCCGGCCTATGTCCGGTTTCGCGCTCGATGGTGTCAACCGTATTCAGGCAGACATCGAAACGCACGCCTTGTGCGACCAGACTCTCGACCAGTTTGCGGTTGGCATTCTCCGGCCGCAGCAAATCGATCCCCGGACCGAATGTCACCACCTCGATCGCGACCTTGTCGGGATCGTAGGCTTTCAGCAGGTTGTAGGCGACGCTGATGACGAGGCCCTGTTTCCTGGGATCATTATCCGAGAGCTGCAACACGACGCGGTGCTCGGCGAAAGGCTTGTCCGGCAGCGGCGCCTGCTCGGCGCGCGCCAGCGACGGGACCATTGCCGCCAGCATAGCGAAACCGATGACGCGAACGCTCGATCGTCGATATGTCGAAAAGTTACTCATCCCTGTCCCGCGATGCCCGGATTATCGTCAACGCCCTTCAGCGTAACACCTGTACCGTGCTGCTCACGCGTTTTCCCGGAGCGCAGATGCTTGGCAAAGACATCCCACACCGGCACTCCCTTTTGCTCGTTGACGGAAGCCCAGCCCGCCACCTTGTAGCTCTTGCCGGCATCGAGGGTGCGGCCATTGTCGAGCTTCAGCTCGGAAATCCGCCGGCCAACAGCTTCTCCAGGCGTACAGGTGTAGGCAAAACCGCCGACGCGAACCATGTCGCCGCCCTGCTGATAATAGGGATCGGCATTGAAGAGATTGTCGCAGACATCCTCGAGGATATCCTTGATCTGGCTTCCGGTCATGCTCAGGATGTAGGTTTCGGGGTAGGCAATGGCCGTTTCCGTCAACACGTCTTCCATCGTCACCGGCTGGCCCGGCAATACGCTGGAGCCCCAGCGAAAGCCCGGCGACAGTGCAATCTCGGCATCGAATTCGCCGCGCAAGGCGTCGCAGATCAGTTGATCCACGCTGCCGCCGAAATTGCCGCGGCGATAGAGCAGGCGATCGGCGGTTGCGATCTTCTCGGCATAGGCGGCCGCATGCGGCCCGCGCATTTTCTCGATCAGCGCCTGCATCGCCGGATCCGGCTTCAGCAATTCCGAGAACACCGGAAGCAGCCGGTAGCGCACGTCGGCTACCCGGCCCTTGGCGAGTTCGAGATCGAGTACGCCGAGGAATTTTCCGCTCGAGCCGGCATTGGTCACGAGCGTGGTGCCGCCGACATTGGTCACTTGTATCGGCTGCGGAACGGCGTCGTGGGTATGGCCGCCGAGGATGACGTCGATGCCGCTGACGCGGCTTGCAAGCTTGAGATCGACGTCCATGCCGTTATGCGACAACAGCACCACGGCATCGACCTTGTCGTTGTTTCGCAAGCCGCCGACCAGCTTCTGCAATTCATCGTCGCGGATGCCGAAGGTCCAGTCCGGCGTAAACCGCTTCGGGTGGGCGATCGGCACATAGGGAAATGCCTGTCCGATCACGGCGACACGGTGGCCGCCGATCTCCTTGATCATGGCGGGCTTGAATACGCGTCCCGAGGCGGAATCGAAGGCCTTGGCGTCGTTGAATGCGGCTTCCTCGGTGAGGTAGACATTCTGCGCGAGAAATTCGCCCTTGAAGCGCTCGAGATTGGCGCGCAGCGCCTTTTCACCATAGGTGAATTCCCAGTGGCCGGTCATCGCCTCGATGCCCAGCAAATTCGCCGCCTCGACCATGTCGGCGCCCTGCATGGCATTGGCGAGGCCTGTGCCCTGCCACAGATCGCCGCCGTCGAGCAGCAGCGAGCGTCCGGGGCCGGCGTCGCTGCGCAGGCGATCGATCAGTGTCTTCAGATACGCGAAACCGCCGAGCTTGCCGAATCGGGCGGCGGATTTCTCGAAATCGAGACAGGTGAAGGCGTAGGCGTCGGCGCTGTCGGGCCTGATGCCAAAACGGTCGAGAAAGGCGCGGCCGACCAGATGCGGCGGCTTTCCGGCCATTGCGCCGATCCCGAGATTGACGCTCGGTTCGCGAAAATACACCGGCAATAGCTGCGCATGCGTATCCGTCATGTGCAGGATGCGCGCATTGCCGAAGCGTTCGAAATCGTAGACGCCCGCGTTGTCGGCGCCGCGCGCGAAACGCGGTAAGGCCGGCGAGAGCGTGGCAACGCCCGCGAGCTTGAGAAAATCCCGGCGGCGGATGGTCATGCGATGTCTCCGCCGAAAATGCAGCCAACTGCCGTCATTGCGAGCGTAGCGAAGCAATCCACAGCACGGAAACGACAGCTATGGATTGCTTCGTCGCTTCGCTCCTCGCAATGACGGCAAATACGACCTGATTCTATCGGTTGCATTTTGAGTCAGACTCTAAAAAAGCTCAGCGGATTTCCATATCTTTCCAGCGCGTTTTCTCGCTTGTTGCCTGGAAGATCGAAGCTTTGGCAAGCGCTTCCGCTTCCTTCGATTGCGCTACTGCCTGGTCGAAGTCACCGGCATCGGCGGCCTTTTTCGCATCAGCCAAGGCCGCTGCCGTCACGGTCCATTGATTGCGCAAGGCGCCTGCTTCTTTGTTGGTGGCTTCCGCCGCGGCATAGGCCGCCTTGAAATCGGCCTCGGAGCCTGCCGCCAGCACGGATGTCGCGCCCGCGATCAGCAGCACCGAGGCCAGCGAGAGGATGGATATCCGCATGTCGCCTCTCCGGATCATGCTCATGGCCGCGCGCCCGGACCGGAGATCGGCAGTCCGTTGCTGACATAGGACAGGTAATATTCGAGATCGCGATATTCGTCGTCCTGTGGATTGAGCGGCACGCCGCGGATCTGGCTGTTGCAGGTGGCGAAGCGGCGGCTGATCGTGCCCATGCCGCTCCATTCGGAACGATAGATCGGCATCGCATTGAGGATTCCGAGCGCGGGGGCGAGCACCTCGGCGCGTATCCGCTCGCCCGGGCTTTGCACGTGACAGGTGGCGCAGGAGAAATTGAGTTGCCCGCGCCGCGTATAGAAATAGCGCTTGCCGTTCTGATAGGCCTCGAGCGCGCGCGGATCTTTCGGGATTTTGATATCGAACGGCTTGCCGCGCGAGGTGAACGCCATATAGGCGGTCAGCGCGGCCATCTCGTCTTTCACATAGGAGAAGGGCGTCTCGCCATTGGCTTCGCGGCAGCGGTTCAGCGCCAGTTCGAGCGTGATGACCTTGCCTTCCTTCTCGTCGAAATAGGGATAGTTCTGTCTGATACCGATACCCCCGTTCGGGAAGCAATCCGCGTAGCTCTTGCCGTTCTTGAAGGGCTTTGAGAACATCTCCTTGCCCATGTCGAGCGAGAATTCATACGGCGGGAATTGTTCCTTTTCTTCCCATTGCCGGTGCATGTCCTCGTTCATCGAGTAGGGGCCGTTGACGAAGTCTTCCAGCTTCACCTTGGGGAACTTGTCGGTGAAGAACTTCTTGAACGCTTTCGCGTCGGCGACCGGATCAGGGGTATCGGTGGCGACGGCAGGCGGCACGGCGGTGAACGCCAGCGCTGCCAGCGCGAGAACGGCCGAGGCAAAATGGATCGCAGATCGCACGTGGACCCCCAAGCTGTTACTGAATCTTCGCAATGGTCGTATCGCTGGCGCCCTTGTTGTCGACCCAGCCGATTTTCAGGTCGTCGCCCTTCTTGCCGCACTTGAATGCGTATTTGACATAGGGGTCCTTGGAGACGGCCGGTCCCCAGTCCGCGACGAACACGCTCTTGCCGTCATATTCGAAGGTCAGTTGCTGGATGAAATGCGGCGGAATCAGCTCACCCTTGGCGTCCTTGAC
>JBGQCE010000176.1:0-6935 GCA_041495185.1 Bradyrhizobium sp. | reverse complement strand
GTAATGGCGGCGATGATCAACAGCCCGGTAAAATAGTAGACCTCTTGCGGCCACAGCTCGATAAAGAAGAAATAGAAACGGCTATTGGGGAGATCGACCAGCACCGCCTGATCGGGTGCTCCCAGACCGCGATTCCAGCGCACGAAGGGCAGCAGGTAATAGACCCCGAGACAGAATGCCATCAGGCCCCATTTAATACGGCGGAATGTTCCGGATACGCTTTGCGGATAGACCTTCTTACGGGCCATGTAGAGCGGCCCGTAATCGTCATAGTCCACATCGATCGGGAGTACGGACTTGTTCATCGGCAGGATTCATCTCGCATTTGGGGTTGAGCCTAGGCTCAACTTCCGACGCGCAGTTGATCCACCTCAAACGGCAAGCGGGTTCCCAAGAGTCCCCTGCCGGTCCGCGGTCACTTCCCCCCGCCGAGCGAGTGAACATAGACCGCCATGGCCTTGATCGTAGAGGGATCGAGACGCCCCACCCATGCGGGCATGACGCCAGCACGGCCGTTGGTGACCGTTTCGATGATGGTGGCCTCGTCGGAACCATAGAGCCAGATCTTGTCCGTCAGATTCGGCGCTCCGACGTCCTGATTTCCCTTGCCGGCGTCGCCGTGACATACCGTGCAGTTTTCCGCGAAGATTTTCGCACCAGCCGACGCATCATATCCCGGGCGGGTCGACAGGCCCGACAGCGACCGGACGTAATTGGCGACTGTGACAATCTGCTCCTTTTTCAGGGTCCCGTCCTTGCCGAAGGCGAGCATCTGACCTTCGTGGGTCTTCGCGTGCCCCGAGCGCGCACCGAACTGGATCGTCTCCATGATCTGGTCGAGCGTGCCGCCCCAGATCCAATCGTCGTCGTTCAGGTTGGGATAACCCTTGGCGCCGGCGGCGCCGGTTCCATGACAGGGCGCACAATTATCGCCAAACACGGTTTTGCCGCGGGCACGCGCGAGCGCGAGCAAGGCTGGGTTTTTCTCGATATCTGCAAGGGACGCCGCGCCAAGCGCGACCATTTTATCGCCGCGTATCTTTTCGAGGTTCGCAAGTTCGACCGCGACGTCGGCGCGGGACGAGTAATGCAGGATGCCGGTGGTGTGGCTCCACAGCATCGGCCATGCCGGGTACGCAATCCAGTATCCGATCGCCCAGACGATGGTGATGTAAAAGGTTATGACCCACCAGCGCGGCAACGGCGTGTTCAATTCCTTGATGCCATCCCAGTCATGACCTGTGGTCGCGGTACCGGAGACGTGGTCGATATCGTTGTGATCAGCCATGATTTTATCAATCCTCCCGCAACGGCATTCTCGACGCCTCGTCGAAGGCCTTCTGGTTGCGAGGCCAAAGCGCGTAAGCCACGATTGCGAGGAATATTCCGACGAAGATCGGCGTCCAGAGGGTCGCAACGAAATCCGATGTAATATTCTGCACCGTCAGGATTGCTTTCATCGTTGTGCCTTTTCAGCGAAGATTTGCTTTTTCGTTGTAAAGCTTGAAGTCGACCAGCGTGCCGAGCATCTGCAAGTAGGCGACCAGCGCATCCATTTCGGTCGGCAAGCCCGGCTTGCCGTCAAAATTGCGCGCGACGGCCTTTGGATAGCGCTTTGCAAACGCATCCACCCCGGGGCTATCAGGATCGGCCTGCGCCTTCAGATCGGCGACAGCGTTGGCAATCTGATCATCCGAATAGGGCACGCCGACAGCACGGCTGGTCCGCAGATGATTGGCTATCGTATCAATATCGACTTCGGTATCGGCCAGGAACGGATATCCGGGCATCACCGACTGCGGGACGATGGCACGCGGATTGGTCAGATGCGTCACATGCCAGTCGTCGGAATATTTGGCGCCGACGCGCGCGAGGTCAGGCCCGGTTCGCTTCGATCCCCACTGGAACGGATGGTCGTACATGCTCTCGGCCGCGAGCGAGAAGTGACCGTAACGCTCGACCTCGTCGCGCAAGGGCCGGATCATCTGCGAGTGGCAGAGGTAGCAGCCCTCGCGGACATAGATGTTGCGGCCGGTCAATTCGAGCGGCGTGTATGGCCTGATACCATCGACCACCTCGATCGTGCTCTTCAGGTAGAACAGCGGGGTGATCTCGACCAGACCGCCGATCGCGATAACAGCGAGAATTCCCACGATCAGGACGATCGAGTTTTTTTCGAAAATGTGGTGTCGAGTCCAGAATGACATTTAATCGCTCCTCATTCCGCCGGCTGAAGAGCGACGGGCGACTGCACTTCTGCCTCACCGGCGCGTACCGTCATCCAGAGATTGTAGGCCATGATCAACGAGCCGATCAGGAACAACCCTCCTCCCGCGGCACGGATGATGTAGAATGGATGCATCGCTTCCACGGTTTCGATGAAGGAGTATTCAAGGAAGCCGAGCGACGTATAGGCACGCCACATCAGGCCTTGCAAAATCCCGGACACCCACATCGCGGAGATGTAGAGAACTATACCGATGGTGGCGACCCAGAAATGCCAGTTGACGAGCTTGAGACTGTAAAGTCCCTTGCGGTTCCACAACCATGGCACCAGACAATAGAGCGCGCCGAACGAGACAAATCCGACCCAGCCCAATGCACCTGAATGAACGTGACCGATGGTCCAGTCAGTGTAGTGGCTGAGCGAATTCACGACCTTGATCGACATCATCGGACCTTCGAAGGTCGACATTCCGTAGAAGGCGACCGACACCACAAGCATGCGCAGCACAGGATCGGTGCGAAGCTTGTCCCAGGCGCCCGACAACGTCATCAAGCCATTGATCATACCACCCCACGACGGCATCCAGAGCATGATGGAGAAGGTCATACCGAGGGTCTGAGCCCAGTCCGGAAGCGCGGTGTAGTGCAGATGATGCGGGCCCGCCCAGATGTAGAGAAATATCAGGGCCCAGAAGTGGATGATCGACAGGCGGTACGAATAGATCGGCCGCTCGGCGCGCTTCGGAATGAAATAGTACATGATGGCGAGGAAGCCGGCGGTCAGGAAAAACCCGACCGCGTTATGCCCATACCACCACTGGAACATCGCATCCTGAACGCCGCCCCAGGCGATGTACGACTTTGAGCCAAACACCGACACCGGCAATGCCGGATTGTTTCCGAGGTGAAGCACCGCGATCGTGATGATGAAGGCGAGATAAAACCAGTTGGCGACGAAGATGTGCGGTTCCTTGCGCTTCACAAGCGTCATCAGGAACACCAGCAGATAGGTCACCCAGACGATCGTCAGCCACAGATCGGCATACCATTCGGGCTCGGCATATTCCTTCGACTGGGTCACCCCGAGAAGGTAGCCGGTGCCCGCAATGAGAATGAAGAAATTATATCCGACAACGACAAACCATGGCGCCAGATCGCCGGCGAGGCGAACCCGGGATGTCTTTTGAACGACATAGAACGACGTTGCGATCAGCACATTGCCGCCGAACGCAAAGATCACGGCCGAAGTATGCAGCGGCCGCAGCCGGCCGAAACTCGTCCACGGCAGGTCGAAATTGAGCGCCGGCCACGCCAGCTGCGAAGCGATCAAAAGTCCTACGGTAAATCCGGCGATACCCCAGAACACCGATATTACCGCGGCAAACTTGACCGGACCCATATTGTAATTGGGCCTGCCGTTGATTTCCTGGGGCGGCAGCGATGCCGGACGGTCGAAATACCGGTTCAGGATGACGAAGACGGCCGCAAGGCTGGCGACAGCACTGAGGGAGGCATGGAATGCGAATGCGGTATCGACGGCCTTCGCCGCGCCGATCATGCAGAGAAAGGCGATCACCATAAACAATAGCGCCAAACCACTTTCGCCTGTTGTCATCGACTTGGTGTTAGGGGCCTGGCTCATGCGGATTCTCTCTTGAGGACAAAAATCTAACAATCACAATCAGGCCAAACACGATTTGATCGAGATCAAGCCGTTCGATCAGCCAAGCCGGCACCACGCTCGACAAACACGGCGATCGCGTTTTCACGCCCGATATCAGCTATTTGGCGGAGGGGCCGTCGCTCGCCAGGCTCGCCATGAAAGCTGTGGCCGCAGGCGCTGTGTTCTCGGATGGCCGGCGGATTCAACCGCCGCTGCGGGCACAGGCTTCAAGCGCGCGCAAAATATCCTCGCGGGCAATGATGCCTGCCAATCGATGGTCGCCGTCCATCACAGGAATGCTCCTGATTCGATGTTCGACCATCAGCTGCAGCACCCGGGTCAGTTTGGTATCGGGACGAACGTAAATAAATTCCGCAGTCATGACATCGGCAACGGTTCGGTTCATCAAGTCGCCGTACCGCGGAACCATCTGGTTCGGCGTAAAGGCAAAGCACTTCAGCAAATCAAACTTGGTCACAATGCCGATCGCCTGTGCGTCCTCTTCGACCGGGTAGGTGTTGAAATCGTCGCGATCGAACATGATGCCCAGCTCGCGCACGGTGAGCCCGCGCGTCACTGTCTTGACGGCGCGCGTCATGTAATCGGCAACGGTTTCCTCAAGAAACTTGTACAAGGTGCGATCCAATCCTTCCCGTCGTTACAGCACCAATGCCTAATGCGAGAGCAGCACGCAGCGCGCGGACTGCGTGATGAGATGTTGCGTCATGCCGCCGAGTATCAATTCTCGGAATCGCGAATGACCATAGGCGCCGGCAACAATGACACCGGCGCCGACGTCGGCAGCCATTGCGTCCAGTTGAGCGGTCGCGTCCCGGTCCTCATCCCTCTCCGCGACGAGTTCGGCAGCGGAAACACCGTGACGTGACAGCCACGCCACAACATCCCGGACCCGCGACACCGCCGCCGGCCGGCTGCCTCCCTCCTCCAGGATCTCCGCGACGGTAACGTCCTTGGCCTTGCGGAGCATGGGCAGGGAGTCGGCGATCGCCCGTCGCGCCTCCGCTGTGTCCTTCCACGCCACCAGAACGCTTCGCAGGTCGAACCAGCTGACGGTGTCGGGGACCATCAGGAGTGGCCGGCCGGCCTGCATCACCAGATCTTTCGGACTGGCCACCGCGAGCGGGTCCGAAAGCGCACCCCGGTCTCCACCGCTGACGATGAGGTCGGCGCAACGCGCTTCCCGCAGAATATAACGGGCCGGGAAGTCAATGGCGCAGCGCCATTCGACATGCCTGGTCCGGTTTTTTGTCGCCTGACGAAATTGTGCCTCCAGTTCCGACATCCGTTTTTTGACCGATGCCTGTCCCTGGTCGATCAGATTTTGAGCCTGTTCTCCCGAAGTGAAATAAAGCGGCGGGCTGAACTGCGATGCCACGATCCCGACAATCCCGGCGTCAAACCGCTCGGCGATCTGGCCAGCCGCTTCGAGACGGGCCTCGTTCGACTGATCGAGCGCCAGGCTGACCATGACGGTCGCATATGTCATCCAATCTCTCCGCTGCCACGAGACGCAAGGTATTTTTATACGCCGAATCGAAGAGCAGAATGAGATAGATCAAAGCGCCTTCAGCGTAGTTAAATCGGCTGACGCCACGGGTTTTGGCCAGCCATCGGGGAAAAGTCCGGCTTGACTTCAGGGTGCGACGCTCTGGAACTTGCATCCAGATCATCGTTGGACGAAATTATGAACCGGACACCATTGTTTGAGGCCGTGGCACTTTCCTGACAACAATCTCGTGTAGGATCGACCCGGCACCCGCCGGTTGAGACTGGTGGAGGCGGGGGTGAATGGAAGTGAAAGCTTGAGCGTTAGCGGCATAACTCAATCGTCGTCGAAGGAGCATTTTCAGCTCCGAATGGCGGGATTCGGCGTCGGGACCTGGGATCTCGATCTTGCCACGCAGGCGTTGGAGTGGTCCGATACTGCGAAGACCCTTTTCGGCGTCGCCCGCGACAAGCCCGTTACCTATGAGCTGTTTCTCGCTCTGCTCGATCCCGAAGATCGCGAGCGAACGGACAAGGCAATCAAGGAAATTGCACAGATCGGCGGCAGTCTCGACGTTTCCTTCAGGATCGGCGGAACGGCGGGGCTCGGTCACTGGATTCGCGCACGTGGTGGCCTTATCAACGATGAGGCGGGGGTCGCACGCCATCTCAGCGGCATTGTTCTCGATATCGACGAGGAGAAGCAGCTCCAAGACGCTTTGAGAACCCGCGAGAGCCACCTCCGCTCGATCCTCGACACAGTGCCGGATGCGATGATCGTGATCGACGGACATGGCATCATGCAATTTTTCAGCACCGCGGCCGAGCGGCAGTTTGGCTATTCCGAGCAGGAAGCCATTGGCAAGAACGTCAGCTTGCTGATGCCCCATCCGGATAGTGCGCGTCACGACGGCTATCTGGCGCGTTATCGATCTACAGGCGAAAGGCACATCATCGGCATCGGGCGTATCGTGACCGGCAAACGCCGGGATGGAACGACTTTTCCGATGCATCTGTCGATCGGCGAAATGCAATCCGGCGGAGAGCGGTACTTTACCGGTTTCGTGCGCGATCTGACCGAGCACCAGCAAACCCAGGCACGGCTTCAGGAATTGCAATCCGAACTCGTTCACATCTCCCGACTGACCGCGATGGGAGAGATGGCGTCCGCGCTCGCGCACGAACTCAATCAGCCACTCGCCGCCATCAGCAACTACATGAAGGGCTCGCGCAGGCTGCTGGCGGGCAGCAAGGACCCGAATACGTCGAAAATCGAACATGCCATGGATCGTGCCGCCGAACAGGCGCTTCGCGCCGGCCAGATCATTCGTCGCCTCCGCGACTTCGTTTCCCGAGGCGAGTCCGAGAAGCGCGTCGAAAGCCTCTCAAAACTGATTGAAGAGGCCGGCGCACTGGGTCTGGCGGGCGCCCGCGAGCAGAACATTCAGCTGCGCTTCAATCTGAATCCCGAGTTCGATCTGGTTTTGGCCGATCGGGTCCAGATCCAGCAGGTTCTGGTCAATCTTTTTCGCAATGCGCT
>JBGQCE010000175.1:0-7010 GCA_041495185.1 Bradyrhizobium sp. | reverse complement strand
GGTTGGCCTGCGGCTCACGGCCTGATTGCCGGACAGTTGCTGACGATGACCGGCTACGGTGTAGTCCGCCACCTGTCCCGACAGAAACGCCAGCGTCGCCTCGAGCATGGAGACGTCGACCATCTGCCCCTTGCCGGTGTGAGTACGCTGGAACAGCGCACTTGATACGCCGAACGCAGCTGTGGCGCCGGACAGTACATCGCAGACCGCGAAGCCGGCGCGCGTTGGCCCGGTCTCCTCGTGACCCGTGATCGCCATGATGCCCGACATCGCCTGAATCTTGCCGTCGTAGCCTGCGCCGAGGCGCTCCGGGCCGGTCTGGCCGAAGCCGCTGATCGCACAATAGATCAGTCTCGGGTTGATCGCCGACAGCGCGCCGTAGCCAATTCCGAACCTGTCCATCACTCCAGGACGAAAATTTTCCATCACCACGTCTGCCTGGGCGGCAAGCTGCTTGACGATGGTAATCGCCTCTGGCTTCTGCAGGTCGAGCGTCAGGCTGCGTTTGTTGCCGTTGATCGCCTGCCAGCCCGGGGCGAGGCCGCGATCAGCCCATTCGCGGCTGAGGGGGGTGCGGCGCATGTCCTCGCCTTCGCGCCGCTCCACCTTTATGACGTCCGCGCCAAGCAACGCGAGCTGGTAACTCGCGTAGGGGCCAGCCAGCACCTGCGTGAAGTCAAGAATCTTCACACCTTCAAACGGTCGGGTCACGTAGACGTCCTCCTGATGCGATTCTTCTTGTTCTTGATGGCGCGGCCGATGTCAGGCGGCTCTATTGCCGCGCGCGATCTCTTTTTGCTTGTCGAATTCGCTTCGGCGCCGCGCGAGTTCTTCCGGACTCATCTGCGAGATGTTGTTGTAGTCGAGTTTCCAGGAGGCGTCCTCACTCCAGCGCAGCGGCGACTGCATCGTGGTGCGAGCGCCGGAGGCCTGCTCCAGCAGACCCAGCGCCAGTTCGAGCGTCAGCGCCTGCGACTCGATATCATGCGGCTTGCCGGCAGAGTTACCCAGCGGGAAATCGTTGAACAGGAAGCGCGGCACAGCTGCGTGCTCAACGATGTCTTTGGCGCATCCCATCACGACGGTGGAAATGCCGTTGGCTTCGAGGTGGCGAGCAACCAGGCCGGAAGTCTGGTGGCAAACCGGACAGTTCGGTACCAGCACGGCGACATCGACCTTGTCGACGAGACAGCGGGCAAGGATTTCCGGGGCATCGACGTCGATGGTTACCCGGTGGCTGCGATTGGTCGGCGCGCCGAAGAAGCGCGGCGCGACCTCGCGGATCCGACCGGCGGCTGCAGCCTTCAGGAGCTGTGGCAGAGGAAACCAGGTGCCGCTGTCGGTCGCAGTGGTGTGCTTGCGGTCGTAGCCGATATGCGAGATGCGCAAATCGTGCTGCTTCGACGTGTCGCCGTCATAGACCTTGTAGAACTTGGCACCACCGTTATACGCCGCGCCGGGGCCCTGATCGCCCTTCGCCGGATCATATGGAGCGGCGGTGGTGACGATCGTTACGCGCGATTGCGCCAGAGGCCTTTTCAGCGGCTGGAACGGCGCATCGACATAGTGCGCCCAGCGGTAGGGCGTCGTGTACCCGATCGCGGTGTAGTAGTCGCGGGTCCGCTGCATATAGGGGACCGGGGAATCGTAGTCAGGCGCAAAGCCAAGTTGGCCATCGAGCGAGCCGGGCATGGTTGTGTCTCTCCTGCGCTTCCACCGCGAGGCCATAAATCGACCTTCGGCTAGACTAAAGATAGTCCGCCTATTCCTCAACAGCGCACATAACGCCCTAAATCCCCGCAACCTGCGACCACATCTCCGACAGCTTGCGCTTGAGCGAACCCATCCGCGTCAGGGGCGCCGTTTCTTCTTCCTCGGGCAGGCGAAGGCCAACGACATTGACCCGCCCGCCACCGAGGCTGCGCGCCACCAGCACGATCGAGTCGAGTTCAAGCGTGGCGCCTTCCTTCGGCGCGCGATCGAGATGAATGTCGAAATAATCCGATAGCGTCAGCTTCGCCTGCTCTTCGTCCACCGCCACGCCGTAGATCTCGGCAAGTTCGCCAAGCGTGTGCTCGCCCGAGACGACGAAATCTCCGAGCAGATGCGGATCCGGCGCCGAGCCGGGCTGCATGTCGACAAAAAATCGATCCAGCGCTTCGGCCTTTTCGGGCGGCGCAAGCAGATAGATGTAGTCGCCGGGGAGAACCGGATCGGCTTCCACAGGCGAGAGGATGTGCTGGTCGCGAATGACAAGCGTGGGCTTCGACCAGGAGGGAATGAGGCCGCGCCGGAAATACAGGCTTTTCGGGCGCACCGAATAGCCGACCAGTTGCTGCTCGAGCTGGCCGGGCAGATCGAGCTCGACACGCCGCGGCCCGCGATCCGCGCGTGGCAGCGCTACATGCAGCCGCCGCGCGGCGGCGGCCAGCGTCCAGCCCTGCAGCAGCAGCGAGATGATGACGACGACAAAGGCGACGTCGAAATAGAGATAGGCCTTCGACAGCCCGACCAGCATCGGGATCGACGCCAGGAAGATCGCGACCGCGCCGCGCAGGCCGGTCCAGGCGATGAAGATCTTCTCCCGCCAGTTGAACCGAAACGGCGCAAGACACAGAAACACCGCGAGCGGCCGCGCCACCAGCATCAGCACCAGCGCCACGATGACGGCAGGGACAATGCTGACCACCAACCGCTGCGGCGAGACCAGAAGTCCGAGCAGCACGAACATCACGATCTGCGCCAGCCAGGTCGCGGCGTCGAGAAACGTCACCACCGAATTGTGCGCGCGGGTCGGCCGGTTGCCGATGATGATGCCGGCGAGATAGACCGAGAGAAATCCCGAGGCGTGCGCGATCTGCGCCGCGCCGAAAATTACCAATGCGGCAGTAGCGACAAAGGGCGCGTGCAGGCCCTGCGGCAGCGCCACATGGTTCAGCGCCAGCACCACGAGCCGGCCGCCGATGATGCCGACGATGGTGCCGAGCACGGCCTCGCGGCCGAGTTCGATGGCGACATGCGAGGCCGAGCTTTCGCCGACCGAAATGAGTTCGACCAGCATCAGCGTCAGAAATACCGCGAATGGATCGTTGGTGCCGGATTCCGCCTCCAGCGTGGCGCCGACGCGGGGACGCAGGCGCAGGCCCTGCGCATGCACCAGCAGAAACACCGCAGCCGCATCGGTCGACGCCACCACCGCGCCCGCCAGCAGCGCCTCGGTCCAGTTCAGGTCGAGTACATATCTGGCGACCGGTGCTGTGATCAGCGCGGTCAAGAGCACGCCGATCGTCGCCAGCACCATCGACGGCGCCAGCACCGCGCGGATGCTTTGGAACCGCGTTCTCAGGCCGCCATCGAACAGAATCAGCGCCAGCGCCACCGATCCCACCAGATAGGTGGTGCGCACGTCGTCGAACCGCAGCTGGCCCGGGCCGGAATCGCCGGCCAGCATGCCGATCAGGAGAAACACCAAGAGCAGGGGCGCGCCGAAGCGCAGCGCCAGCAGGCTCGACAGAATGCCGGCCATCACCAGAACCGCGCCCAGAAGAATGGCTATGCTGACCTGATCGAGAGACGCCATGAGCCCCGCGCAAACAAGAGCAAATACTTGCAATTGCATCCTTATCGTCGTCACAGTTCGACGCCAACCCATTTCTGCCAGCAGCGGCAATGTGCCCTGCTTTCAAGCCTTACCGTGCATTACGGGCGTGCCGTAACGATGGCGCCGGAACCGCAGATATGGGAATCTGCCGGATATTCGAATCAAGTTTGTTCAATGACCCGCCTTGCGATGAGAATTGACGATGAACCTGAATGACATCACCGTATTCCTGCACGCCGCGGCGCGTTCTGTCGGCGCGGAGGTCGCCTCGCCCTGGTTCTATCTGCAGCTTGGGCTGATCCTGGCCGGCGCCGGTATCGCATTCGCCGCGGGCGCCGCCGTTCGCTCGCGGATCGACATGACATCGCTTGCGATGGGCTTCCCGACGCCGCTGCGGCTGTTCATACGCGTATTGGTCGGCAGCGCGCCGACGGCGGTGTTCGCAGTAGAGATGACGCTGGCGCGCGTGGTGATGCTGACGTCGACCTGGCCGAGCCGCAGCTATCTGCTTAGCGTGGCCGCCAACCTCGCGTTTGCGTGGCTGATCATCCGGCTCGTGACGTCAGTCATCCGCAACACGTTTATCGTTCGTCTGGTGTCGCTGTCGGCGTGGCTGGTGGCGGCGTTGAGCATTCTCGGCCAGCTCGAGCCGACGATCGACGCGCTCGACTCGGTCTCGATCGTGCTTGGTGGGCTGCGGCTGACGCCGCTGCTCCTGATCAAGCTCGGCGTGCTGCTGGTGGTGGCGCTGTGGCTGTCCAATATCGCCAGCAACTTCGTGGAAAGCCGGATCACGCGATCCGGCGATCTGACGCCGTCAATCCAGGTGCTGCTGGTCAAGATGGTCCGGCTGGCGCTGATGATCTTTGCGGTTGCGGTCGTCATGAGCGCGGTCGGCATCAATCTTTCGGCGCTGGCGATCTTCTCAGGTGCTGCCGGTGTGGGCATTGGCTTCGGCCTGCAGAAGATCGTCGCCAATTTTATCAGCGGCATTATTCTGTTGGCGGACAAATCGGTGAAACCGGGCGATCTCGTCACCATCGGCGACAGCTCGGGACGCATCAGCGCGATGAAGACGCGCTATATCTCGGTCGCCGCCGGCGACGGCCGCGAATTCCTGATCCCGAACGAGGATCTGGTGACGCAAAAGGTCACCAACTGGACCTACACCGACAAGAATACCCTGGTGAAGGTCAATTTCAGCACCAATTACGACGCCGATCCGCGGCTGGTCTGCAAGCTGGCGATCGATATCGCGGCCGCGGCCAAGCGTGCCATCAAGCTCAAGCCGCCGAACTGCCTGCTGACTGAATTCGCCGAGGCCGGCATGAAATTTTCCCTGACCTTCTGGATCGCCGACCCCGACGGAATGGACAATGTGAAGAGCGAGGTAATGCTGGCGCTGTGGGACGCCTTCAAGCGCGAGGGCATCCGGGTGCCCTATCCGGTGCGCGAAATCCGCATCCGCGGCGGCGCGCTGCCGCTCGAGACCATGGTCGAGGTTTCCAACTGACGCCGATGCGCTCTTCCGCCGAACTCAATCCAGGGGTGCATCTGCGGTTCCGCGCCATAACAATATGGCGACCCAAGCCTGACTTGCTACTCGCAGCCCCGATCATTAAATTAGGGCTGCAAATCACCACTTCCCGCCAGAACATGATCCGCCCATGAGCTATATTGAAGCCTCCGATACCTCGTTACGCAAGACCGGGCAGATCAAGCTGCATGGGCCGAGCGGCTTTGCCGGCATGCACAAGGCCGGCGCGCTAGTTGCAAAATGCCTCGATGAACTCACCGATATCGTCAAGCCGGGCGTGCCGACCTCGCGGATCGATGAATTCGTCCGCGACTTCGCCTTCAGCCATGCCGCCTACCCCGCGACCCTGATGTATCGCGGCTACCGCTATTCGACCTGCACCTCGATCAACCATGTGGTCTGCCACGGCATGCCCGGGGACCGGGTGTTGAAGGACAACGACATCGTCAATATCGACGTGACCTTCATTGTCGAGGGCTGGTATGGCGATTCCAGCCGGATGTATGCGATAGGGCCGATTGCCCGAAAAGCCGAACGGCTGATCGAAGTGACGTATGAGGCCATGATGCGCGGCATCGCCGCGGTGAAACCCGGCGCCACCACCGGCGACATTGGCCACGCCATTCAAAGCTTCGTCGAGCCCCAGAGCATGAGCGTGGTGCGCGATTTCTGCGGACACGGTTTGGGCCGCATGTTCCACGACGAGCCGAACATCATTCATATCGGCCGGCCCGGCGAAGGCGTGGTGCTGAAGCCCGGCATGTTCTTCACCATCGAGCCGATGATCAATCTCGGCAAGCCGCATGTGAAGATCCTGTCCGACGGCTGGACCGCGGTGACGCGCGATCGTTCGCTGTCGGCGCAGTTCGAGCATTCGGTCGGCGTGACCGCAACCGGCGTCGAAATCTTCACGCTGTCGCAGCGTCACGCCGAAAAGCCGCCGGTGGTGGTGTAACGTCGTCCCGGCGAACGCCGGGACCCATACGCCGCGGCGCCTACTTTGAAAGACGCCGTTCAACGACTTTCACGTAACGACTAATGCCTGTGGTTATGGGTCCCTGCTTTCGCAGGGACGACGTGGGAGTGGTGAGTCGCCACAGATTAAATTTTCAAACAGCCTAAAACCGTCATTGCGAGCCAACGGGTCGCGCGAATGCGCGCCCGATGACAGGCTCCGCGAAGCAATCCAGCTTCTTTGCGGAAATTAAAGAAGCTGGATTGCTTCGTCGCTTCGCTCCTCGCAATGACGGCAGAATACGACTCCGCATTCTCGCGGCGCGATGCGTCCGAGTTGTGCGCAAAATCCTTCGCCTCGAAATCAGAGGGCGCAGGGAATGCCGGGCGCCCAACGCGCCCGCAGCCTTGCGTGCAAAATAAAAAAGCACACAAGCATAGTCACCACGGTCACACCGGACTCACCCGGCATTCCCTACGGAATGGTTTTAACGGGTTCCTTCGTGCTCTCCCCGGTGACCGGGCTTGTTTGCCACCGTCGCCTGCGCTTCTTATCACAGACTTGACACCAGCGTCGGGGTGTCAGGACCACACGGCTTCGCCGTCCGCGTCAGCGCCGTTCGTTATCGGCGCATCCGCGTCCACCGCATCCCGTCCCGCGTCCGTGACGATCGCGAGCCGCCCCTGTAGGGGACGGGACGGCGGGGGATATATTGCTGATTTGGGTCAAACGCGAAGCGGAATATTTTTGCGAAATGGGCTGGACAGGAAAACAGCCCGTCGGGCAAATCACCACTTCGCAAGCCCGTAACCCGTAGCCCGGATAGAGCGCAGCGAAATCCGGGGCCGCTCCATCAACTCGCACACTTTCCCCGGGTTTCGCTGCGCTCTACCCGGGCTACGGTCGGGCAATTCGCG
>JBGQCE010000174.1:0-7056 GCA_041495185.1 Bradyrhizobium sp. | reverse complement strand
CTGCGGATCAGGAGCCACAGCACGACCGGACAGGCCAGATGCAGCAGGACGAAGGTGGGCAATATGTCGGTGTTGACGGGCGTATATTGCAGGATCGCGGCGTGGATGAGTGCCGTCCCGGGATCTCCGAAAAAGAACCTCGTGTTGGTCTCGTCGAGATAACGGCTGCCGCCGCCGGCCGCCCAGATCAGGACGAAATAGGCGATCAGCAGAAGCAGGAAAGCGGCGTAGATTTCAAAGCCTCGCCGCAGCGCACGCGTCACGATCGTTGGCCAGCCCTGCTTTCGCAACGCACCGCCATAGGCCAGCATGCAGGTGTAACCGGACACGAACACAAACACTTCAGTGGTGTCGCTGAAGCCATAGTTGCGGAGCGTCAGCCAGGCGAGCGCGTTATTGGGGATGTGATCGATGAAGATGAACCACAACGCCAGCCCGCGGCACGCGTCCAGCCGCAGATCGCGGTAATCGCCGTCGATATGAACGGCAGGAGCTTGCGCTGCCCCCGGCAAATGATCGGTCACGACCTCAATGAGCCCCATTCATCCCTGCATGTCCGCGCTGCAGCCATGTTACAGATTCGGGATGCGATTGTCTGTGCCGATGCTGCACGGAAGTCAGCGGGACCGGTCGGAAGGGGCACTCTTCGGTGGCTCGGGATAATCGCATCCTGTCAGCGCTTCGCACCGGAGAGCTTTCCGGCCGAAGCAAGACTGCGGCTAGGCTGCTTTCCCGGCTCCGAGCGCCCCGGAGGCGGCTTCGCTCTGTGTCAGGAATTGGCTTTCGAATGCCTGCGCCGGCATCGGCCGGCCTGTCCCTTCGCAGGCCTCCCGCATTTTACGAAAAATATTCCTGCAAATCAGCAGCATCTCGGAGAATGCCATTACAACGCCGCCCGATCGACCCAACATGCTCCATGCCCGACTTTTTGTCGCATGTCCGTAGCTGGACATACGCTCTCCTGAGGCTCAAACTATTTCAAGCGACCTGCCTTGCTAGTCAGAGAGGCGGAAATGGATGAGTTCGTCCACAAAGAGAACCTCAAGCTCTATCGGAAGCTGCTGGCCGAGACGACCGATGCGCAGAAGCGCCAGATGCTCCTGAAGCTGCTGGCGGACGAACAGGCAAAGGACGAGCGGCCGCCCGAAAAAAAACAGGGCTGAGCGTGCGCTTTTGATCTCACTCAATGCGCCTCTGCTGCGGTCCGCTCTAATCAACGCCGTCATTGCCGAACTGCCCGAGGAGGGAAGCTGCGACGTTGACATGGAGCCCCGGACTCTCCAGTTCGGGGCTCTGTTGTGAGGTAACGCTTCAGAACTTCGGGAGCCAACCTGTCAGTATCGCGCGGCACGATTTCGTACCCGGCGCTTCGATCCGGGTCCGACGTCAGGCAGCCGAGCTATTTTCTGGAGGGCGCAATGCAGGGAAAGTGGGCGGTTCTGGTTCTGGTTCTCGGCCTGACGACGACGCTTGTGAACCTGGCGATATTGGCCGGCTACATCTCAACACCGGCGACCGCGCGCGCCGGAATCAATGCCCGTCAATTGCTGGACGACGACGATTTCACGGATGGCCTCACAAAGATCATCCGGAAGACCGTTCGCAATTATTGCACCGTCGGCAAGAGAAACGGCATCGATTGCTAAATGCGGCTGGCTGTGTTTGGCAGCATTCCCTGGCTACCGGGGCTGGAAAAGGGCGCGAGACGGAGAAGTTCATTCACGCTTGAGGCAGGTCAAAGTGCCCCGGCGACGGCTGCGTCAACATACAGCGTATGGTCAACCTCATCTTTCGATGTGTCCGGACCGGTTTGAACGTTCAGGTTTGGTTGCCCGAAGCGGCGCCAACCGATCGAACGGACAGCTATGAAGTCCTGACCTGCCCGGCCTGCGCCCGGATACACCTTGTCAACAAGACCACCGGCAAGATGTTGGGCGACAAGGAGAAGTAAGTGCCGCACGAGTCCACCCCCCGCTTTCTTCGCTATATTTATGGCCATACGCTGAGATTTCTGAAATTTATCGCCGCGCGGATCGATCTCGTGCATTTTCCGGGGTCGTGTTGCGGATAATCATGTCGTAGGTTGTTGCAAGATGAAATGTAGAGGGATGCGGATGCGGGCGATTTTCAGGTCCATTCAGATATTCGTAGTTGCCACCGTCGGGCTGAGCGGGCCGCTTGCGATAGCGGCCGACGCCGATCATGGCGCCGAGCTCGCCAAACGCTGGTGCGCTACCTGTCATCTGGTTGATGGCGATCAGAAACAGGCAAATGCCGACGTTCCTTCGTTTGCCGCGATCGCGCGCAAGCCCGGCTTTACCCCGGAGAAGGTGGCTTCCTTCCTGCTCGAACCGCACCCGAAGATGCCGAATTTTCCGTTGAGCCGGAACGAGGCGGCCGATATCGCCGCCTATGTCGGCTCGCTACGCAAATAGAGCACCCCAAATGCAAATCCTGCCGGCTATGGCCGGCAAGGATCAGCAGAAAAGTCGACGGACGGCGAGTGGATCATTATCCTGCCGCCGCGCCTGACAACGGCGCGCGCGCGTTAAAATTTTCCCTTCGACGCGTCCTTCGCGGCAGACAAGACCCCGCCGGTGATCTGCCGCATATGTTCTCCGGCATTGGTAAACTGACTCTTCAAAAATTCCGATTGAATTCGCATCGCCTCCTGAAGGTCGGTCGCGTGAACGAGTTTCCGTGCATGTTCGAACGCAGCCTTCATGTTCTGTTCGGTGAGCGATAGAGCCTGTTTGGACATCTCCGTTCCCGGGTTCGGAATCGACGCTATCGACTTGTTTGCAGCATCGAAAAACATTCCGAACGCCTTTTCGGCCTGATCGATTGTCTTCTCCGCCAAATCGCGTAATTCGGCCGGGACTTCCAGTTTCGGTTCAATCATGTCGCCATCCTCCGATATGGATTGAGAGTTACCACACTTCCGGAGCGGCGTCTTTGCAGTGTTTGCTCCGGCTGACGTCAACCCGCAAAGCGGCTTCTGTATTCCGAAGGCGATATCCCGGGATGCCGTCTTGAAAGCCCGGCGCATGTGGAAGCGGCCAGCAACCGAAATCAGGGGCAGCGCTTGTCAGGACAAGGGCCGGTCGGAGGCAGCCGTGGTGTCGATCGCCAGACGTTCGACCAGCTCGACGACTTCGAAGCATTGCCGGCGTGAAAGTTTGACGAAGGCCCTCAACAGTCGCAGGCCTTCAACCATTTCGCTCGATGGAGCTCCAAGCCGCTCGTGCAACTCTGCAAAAAATGTGGGGTTCTTCATCGCGCACCTTCGATAGGGAACGGTGGTGGCATTTCCAGGCAAATATGGAGGCTTGGCCCGGTAGGTCGATACAGCAGCGATCAAGCCGAAGCATTGATCGAGGTCAAGACGCCACATCTGGCCTATGCTTTGCTTGACCAACGTAAGGGACGATCGCGGCTGATGAAATTCGGAGCCAGCTTCCCTGGACGTCGGGTCGCAGATGCTCTTGAGCTTGCTCCTTCTCGGGGCATCTGCACCCCCTCTTTAACAACAACGGTCGCGGCAAGGATCGTAGTGCAACCTACTATTTCGATATGAAGGATGGCGTTCCAACCAGGGACAGAACGGGATTAGAGTTTCCTGCCGCCAGCGGCGCGATCGAGCACAGCAAGGAGCTTGCACGGCGGCTGAGGCAGGACCCTCGGCGCAAGGATCCCGCCCTTTCCATCGTTGTCCTCGACGAATCGGCGCCGAAATTCGCCGGGAGCCGGTGCAACCGGACGCACCGAAATTTGGCGTCTCCTGCGACAAGCCCGACTGACGGTCACGTCTCGAACCACCGCACGCGGCTCACGCAACAATTCCCCAAATCCGCGATGCGCATGGAACGAGCGCTGCGGCCAGCGATCGTGAGGCGCAGGATGCCGCAGGCGAGTGTCACATTTTAGTGATGCGCTCGGCCAAATGATTTTTCGCCAGGCCCGAAATAAACCATCCGTGCCGTTGTTCCTTATCATGACGCAAGCGGCAGGAGAGTCCTCACGATGCCCAAGGCCGCCCTGGTCTCTCTGGCCACATCCGTCCCTCCACACGTGTTTTTGCAGAAGGATGTTCTAGCCGCGGCATGGGAGGTGCTCGGGGCCCGCTTTCCCGACTTCGAACGGTTCTCGAGCATTTTTTCGAATACCGGTATCGTCAGGCGTCACGGGGTGAAACCGTTCGACTGGTATCTCGAACCACGAGGCTGGCCGGAACGCACCGAGGCCTTTCTTTCGGGTGCCGAGTCGCTGTTCGTCGACGTCGCCGAAAAGGCGTTGGCACACGCACACATCGCCGGCGGTGATATCGACACCGTCGTGACTGTCTGCTCCACCGGAATTGCAACGCCAAGCCTTGAGGCACGCGTCGCCCGCCGAATGGGCTTCAGGTCCGATGTTATGCGTGTGCCGGTATTCGGCCTCGGCTGCGCCGGCGGAGCCTCGGGCCTGTCGATCGCCTCGCGCCTTGCACAAGCGCGGCCGGGCACCAACGTGCTGCTGGTAACCATCGAGCTTTGCTCGCTTGCCCTTCGCCACGACGAACTGACCAAGGCCAACATTGTTGCCACCAGCCTTTTCAGCGACGGCGCTGCCGCGATCATATTGCGCGCGGGCGATGGCGGCGCGACGCAGATCGAGAATGCCGGCGAACATCTTTGGCCGGATACGCTTGGCATCATGGGCTGGAGCGTCGATCCCGAAGGATTTGGCGTTATCTTCCGCCGTACCATCCCCGAATTCGTCACTACCCATCTCAACCCCGCTGTAGTGCAGATTCTCGCCAGGATGCAGCTAACGATGGCGGACATCGACCTGTTCATCTGCCATCCCGGCGGCGCCAAGGTCATCAGCGCCCTGGAGACCGCGCTTGCACTCGGTCAGGGGACGCTGGACCACGAGCGTCAGGTGATCGCCGACTATGGCAACATGTCGTCACCCACCATCCTGTTCGTGCTCGAACAAGCAGTGGCGAAAGGGCTGCCGGCACGTTCGCTGTTGACTGCGCTGGGGCCCGGCTTCACCGCAAGCTGCGTCGCGCTGCGACACGCCGCGTGACCGCGGCTGAATTCATTCTCGCCGCCGTCACGCTGCAGCGTGCCGGAGAACTCGTCATCTCCAGCTACAACACCCGTAAGCTCAAGGCCCGCGGCGCCGTCGAGGTGGCGCCCCGGCATTATCTATTGATCGCCGCGGTGCACGCAGCATGGCTGATATCGTTGTGGGTATTCGGACACGATCGACCGGTGAGCATCATCGCGCTGCTCGCCTATCTTGTCTTGCAGGGTTTTCGTTTCTGGGTGATGTGGACGCTCGGTTCACGATGGACCACGCGGATCATTGTTCTGCCAGGACAATCGCTGGTGTCGGCAGGACCCTATCGATTTCTGTCTCATCCCAACTATGCCGTGGTTGCCGGCGAGATAGCCGTACTTCCGTTTGCTCTGGGTCTTCCGCTGCTGGCCGCCGTCTTTACGATCCTCAATGCCGCGGTTCTCGCGATCCGGATACCGGCCGAAAACCGCGCCCTCGCTGCGTCTCGTGAGACGATCGTGCGTGGCGCCCCATGAGCGAGCCCGCCAGCGGGTCGGGCGAAGTCCGCGCGGCCACCTGGTCGGGCTTCGTCCTGATGTGCCTCGGCATGTTCATGGCGATCCTCGACATTCAGGTCGTCGCAACTTCGCTGCCCTCGATCCAGGACGCGCTGGCGATATCGCGGGAGGCGATGAGCTGGATTCAAACCGCGTATCTGATCGCCGAGATCATCGCCATCCCGCTGACCGGGTGGCTGACGCGCGTGCTGACCTTGCGGTGGTTGTTCGTCAGTGCGATCGGCCTCTTCACCCTCGCCTCCATTGGCTGCGCGTTCAGCGGTAGTTTCGCGATGCTTGTCAGCTTTCGCGTGCTTCAGGGTTTCGCCGGCGGGACGCTGATCCCTGCGGTGTTTTCCGCTGTCTTTCTCCTGTTTCCAATCCGCTTGCATCCAGTTGCGACGACGATGGCCGGCATTATGGCCGTGCTTGCGCCGACGGTCGGGCCGGTAGTCGGTGGCTGGATCACCGAGACCTGGTCCTGGCATTGGCTATTTCTGATCAACGTCGCCCCCGGCGTCATCGCGGCGACCGCCACCCCATTCCTGTTGCCGCGCCAGAGGCCGTCCTTCGCCGATCTCGCCACGCTCGACGGAATTTCGCTGGCGCTGATGGCGATTTCGCTGGCGAGCCTGGAGATCGGCCTGAAGGAAGCCCCGCAAGATGGCTGGCTTTCGCCGCTCTGCTTCGCGCTGTTTTTGCTGAGCACCGTCGCGGCAACGATCTTCGCGCTAAGAACGCTGAAAGCGCCGCATCCGGTGATCCAGCTGTCGACGTTGAAGAACGCCTCGTTTGCGATCGGTTGCGGGTTGAGTTTCTGCCTTGGGGTCGGATTGTTCGGTTCGGTCTATCTCATGCCGGTCTTCCTTGCCTACGTCCGACGTCACGACGCCCTCGAAATCGGTACCATCATGCTCGTCACCGGCGTCTCGCAACTGGTGACCGCGCCGATAGCAGGCAGCCTCGAAAGCAGGCTCGATGCGCGCTGGCTGTCGGCAGCGGGGTTCGCTCTGTTCGCGCTCGGGCTGGGTTGCAGCGCGTTCCAGAGCCGGCTCGCCGATTTTGACGAGATGTTCTGGCCGCAAGTCCTGCGCGGCGTCGCGATCATGTTCTGCCTGCTGCCGCCGACGCGGCTTGCGCTCGGCGCACTGAGCGAGGCGGAGGTGCCCGACGCAAGCGGCTTGTTCAACCTGATGCGAAATCTTGGAGGTGCGATCGGTATCGCGCTGATCGATACCATCCTCTACGGGCGTACCGGCGGACACGCCGAAGCCCTGCGCGACCGGCTGATCGCGGGCGACGTCACGGCGGCGCAGGCGATCGGGCTCGATCTGAAACTGTTCCTGCACCGGCCCCCCGATGTATCGGACGCCACGGTTGAAGCGTATCTTCGTCCCATGGTCGAGAAGGCGGCGTTCGCTCTCAGCACCAACGAAGCCTGGGCCCTGCT
>JBGQCE010000173.1:0-7072 GCA_041495185.1 Bradyrhizobium sp. | reverse complement strand
GCATTGGCCCAGATCGCATCCAGCCGCCCGTAGGTGGAAACCGCCTTGTCGATGAAGGCCTTCACGTCTTTTTCCGAACCCGCATCGGCGATCACGGCTTCCGCCGTGCCGCCGGCCTTGCGCACCTGCTCGACGGTTTCCTTGACACCCTCGGCGCGGTCGACCGCGATCAGTTTGGCGCCCTCTCTGGTGAACAGCAGCGATGCCGCGCGTCCGATGCCGCTGCCGGCGCCGGTGATGATGACGGATTTGCCTTCGAGGCGGCCCATGAGTTTCTCCCTTGTAGTGATTGCCGGCACTTGCCGGCCAGCGCCGCCGATTTGAAGTTCCTGCACGGGTTGCCGCAAATTCGCAACAGAAACTTCAAATCGATAAGCGGCACTGGCAACATAAATACTTGCCCGTGCCCCTTTTATTTCCGAAGTTCGTGTCAGTGCCGGCTGCGAAGGAGCACGAACTTCGGAAATGGGGCACGGGTGGAATTTCAAACAAGATTCCAAACGCGGAAAGTCACTTGAGGCGATGTGTGCTCTGACGTAGGACATGCAACAGTATTGAAGGGTCCTTGCGATGTCCAATGCACACAAGCCGTTCGTTTCGCAGCATGCCGTTCCCGGCGGCGTGGTTGCGACGAGATGGTGGTGGGTACGGCACGCGCCGGTTCGCGAGGATAATGGCTGCATCTACGGGCAGAAGGACCTCGGCTGCGATACCAGCGATCGCGTGGTGTTTGCGGCGGTGGGGAAAATTCTGCCGCGTGGCGCGATCTGGTTTGCGAGCTCTCTGAAGCGGACACATCAAACCGCCGACGCAATCTGGTCCGCGGGATTTCCCAAACCGGCAACGATGCGGCACGAGGCTTCATTCGCCGAACAGCATCTCGGCGAATGGCAGGGATTGAACCGCGCGGCATTTCTCGCCAACCGGCCGATCGGCAGCCATTGGTTCGCGCCGATCGACGAACCGGCGCCTGGTGGCGAAAGCTTCATGGATCTATACAACCGCGTGCGCGGCGCGATCGAACGGATCAACACCGCGCACGCCGGCAAGGACGTGATTGCGGTCGCGCATGGCGGCACGATCAAGGCGGCGATCGGCCTTGCACTCGGCAATCAGCCGGAGCGCGGTCTTGCCTTCGACATCGACAATTGCTCGGTGACGCGGCTCGATCATCTTGCAAGCTCAGGCCATAGCGGCTGGCGGCTGCCGATGGTCAACCAGCAGCCGTGGATTGCGGATGCCTCGCACAACGCCATGCATCAGCCGGCCGGACCGGAGATCGCCACCGCCAGCAAGCTTGCCTGACGCATTCAGTCGGTTGTCTGATGGCGCGAACGCTGCTTAGCTGAATTGAAACGAAACCGGCGCATCCGCCGCCGGGTCAATGCCCGGGAGAAACGCATGACCTTGTTTGATATGTCGGGGAAAGTCGCCGTCATCACCGGCTCCTCGCGCGGCATCGGCCGCGCCATCGCCGAGCGGATGGCCGAGCATGGCGCCAAAGTGGTGATCTCGTCGCGCAAGCAGCAGGTCTGCGACGAGGTGGCGAAGGCGATCAACGACAAGGCCGGCAAGCAGGTCGCGCTTTCGGTGGCCGCGAATATCTCGACCAAGGACGATCTGAAACACCTCGTCGAGGAAACCAACCGCGTGTTCGGCAAGATCGACACGCTGGTCTGCAACGCGGCGTCTAACCCCTATTACGGTGCGCAGGCGGGAATTTCCGACGATCAGTTCCGCAAGATACTGGACAACAACATCGTCGCCAATCACTGGCTGATCTCGCTGGTGGTGCCGCAGATGATCGAGCGCAAGGAAGGCTCCATCACCATCATCTCCTCGATCGGCGGGCTGAAGGGTTCGACGGTGCTCGGCGCCTATGCAATCTCGAAAGCCGCCGACATGCAGCTCGCGCGCAATCTGGCTTGCGAATACGGCAAGCACAACATCCGCGTGAACTGCATCGCGCCGGGCCTGATCAAGACCGATTTTGCCAAGGCGCTGTGGGACAATCCGGAAACGCTGAAGGCCTCCACCGCGCGCTCCCCGCTCTTGCGCATCGGCGAGCCCGATGAAATCGCCGGCGCCGCAGTGTTTCTCGGCTCAGCCGCAGGTACCTTCGTGACGGGACAGACCATCGTCATCGACGGCGGTGCTACGATTAGTTGAGATTCTTGAGTTGTCATTCCGGGGCGCGCGCTAGCGCGAACCCGGAATCTCGTACCGATAACTTCCAGATTCCGGGTTCAGCCCTGCGGGCTGCCCCGGAATGACGCTGCGCGTCACTCCACCGCCGCATACACCAGGCCACGCAGCATCGAGCGGATATACGCGCGCTGGCCGGGGCCCTGCATCATGAACACGGCGAACAGGTCTTCGGCCGGATCGATCCAGAAGAAGGTTCCGGCCATCCCGCTCCAGAAGAACTGACCAGGCGAGCCCGCGAACGGCGCCATGCCCGCATGGGTGCGGACCGCGAAGCCGAGACCGAAGCCGTGACCCTCTGGCATCAAGGGAGAGTCGACCTTGACGTTGGGGCCGAGATGATCGGACGCCATCAACTGCAATGTCTTGCGGCCGATGATCCTGACGCCGTCGAGCGTGCCGCCGTTGAGCAGCATCTGGCTGAACCGTGCGTAGTCCATGGTGGTCGAGACCAGGCCGCCGCCGCCGGATTCCATCACCGGCTTCTCCAGCACGTTGAAGAGCTGGACCTTGTCGCCGGTCCAGGGATCGTTCGCGAACGGCTCGGCGAGGCGACTGGCGTTCTCCTCGCCGGTGTGAAACGCGGTCTCGGCCATCTGCAGCGGCGCAAGGATGCGCTCGGTCAGGAATGCGCTCAGCGTTTTCCCGGACACCACCTCGATGATGCGGCCGAGAATGTCGGTGGAGCGGCTGTAGTTCCACTCGGCGCCGGGCTGGCACTTCAAGGGCAGGCTTGCGACCAGCGCAGCGTGCTCGGCATTGGTAATCTTGCGGCTGCGTAGCCGCGACTGCTGATAAAGCTGCTGCACCAGACCGTTGCCGGTGTGGTCGTAGGTAATGCCGGAGGTGTGACGCAGCAGATCCTGAACGGTCATCGGCCGCTGCAGCGGCACGAGCTCGAGCTTGCCGTTGTTCTCGACGCCGACCTTCTGGTCGGCAAACTCCGGAATGAATTTCGCGACGGGGTCGCTGAGCAGGAAATGGCCATCCTCGATCAGCATCATGATCCCGGTCGAGACGATCGGCTTGGTCATCGAGAAGATGCGGAAGAGGGTGTTGTGCGCCATCGGCGCTGACGCCGCCGGGCTTTGCTTGCCGAGCGCCTCGAACCAGCCGACCTGACCGCGCCGCGCCACCAGCACGGTCGCGCCCGGCAGGGTTCCCTTGTCGATCTCGCGCTTGAAGGCATCCGACATGCGCTGCAACCGGATCGATGACAGCCCGAGCGATTCCGGCTTGGCGTGGGGGAGAGGCGGGGTCTGCGGGGCAACGGTGTGCTTGGCGGCGGTTTGCGCGGTCATGGTCTCTCCCTTTGCTCTTGGCGTTTGCCGTGAAGTCTGGCGCAGAACACCCGGGTTGAACAGGGCGTTTAGCCGCTTCGCCCTTGCAATCGGGGCATTCCCTATGCTTGAAACGGCGCGGATCGGCGGCGACGCAGGTCCTCTGTAGGAGTGTAGCTCAATTGGTAGAGCACCGGTCTCCAAAACCGGGGGTCGCAGGTTCGAGCCCTGCCACTCCTGCCAGCTAAGCCCTTGATTTTGACTGATCCGGTTTCTGCGCATTCGAACGGATCCTCCCCCCGGCAGTTCCCGCTACCTTGACCTTTGGCCCCGCCCGCAGTACATAGCCGCCACCTGCTGTCGGCCCGTTTTGACGGATATCCGGCGCGGCTTTGAAATCCCCCGAACAATCGAGCCCGCTTCCCGGCTCATCCTTCAGAAGAGGGCTGGGCGCGAGAGGGCTGTTCGGATTCATCTAAACCTGGAAATCGTCTCTACGACGCGGATCACATCAACGATGGCTTTCAGCCCGTTCAAATTCCTGCAGGAAGTGCGCTCGGAGACCGCCAAGGTCACCTGGCCGACCCGCCGCGAGACGACGATCACCACCATCATGGTGTTCGTGATGGTGGCGCTGGCTTCGATCTTCTTCTTCGCCTCGGATCAGCTCATCCGATATCTCGTCACCTTCTTGCTCGGCATCCACTAATGACAAGCGCTGGAACTCAAACGATGGACAAGCGCTGGTATATCGTCCACGCCTATTCGAACTTCGAAAAAAAGGTCGCGGAGTCGATCCGCGAGCAGTCGAAGCAGCGCGGGCTTGAAGAGCTGTTCGAGCAGGTGCTGGTGCCGACCGAAAAGGTCACCGAAGTGCGCCGCGGCCGCAAGGTCGACGCCGAGCGCAAGTTTTTCCCGGGCTACGTCCTGGTCAAGATGAAGCTGACCGACGAAGCCTTTCATCTCATCAAGAATACCCCGAAGGTCACGGGCTTTCTCGGCGCGGAAAACAAGCCGATGCCGATCTCGGAAGCCGAAGCCATGCGGATCCTGCATCAGGTGCAGGAAGGCGTCGAACGCCCGAAGGCGTCGGTGTCGTTCGAGATCGGCGAGAATGTGCGCGTGGCCGATGGCCCGTTTGCGTCGTTCTCCGGTGTGGTCGAGGAAATCGACGAGGCGCGCTCGCGCGTGAAGGTCGCGGTGTCGATCTTCGGACGCGCAACGCCGGTCGAACTGGAATTCGGTCAGGTCGAGAAGGTCTGATCGACAAAAGCGCGAAGCATGTCTTCGCGTGACGAAAGCGCGAAGCGCGTCTTCGCGTGACGAAAGCGCGAAGCGCGTCTTCGCGTGACGAAAGCGCGAAGCGCGTCTTCGCGTAAGAGGCCGTGGGAGGACAAGGCGGTCGCCAACCGTCTTCATCCGCACCACGAAACCTGAAACAGCCGATTTCGGTCGGCACAACAGGAGTGAGATATGGCAAAGAAAGTGACCGGATACCTGAAATTGCAGGTGCCGGCCGGTGCAGCGAACCCTTCGCCCCCGATCGGACCCGCGCTTGGTCAGCGCGGTCTCAACATCATGGAATTCTGCAAGGCGTTCAACGCGCAGACGCAGAAGGAAGAAAAGAATACCCCAATCCCGGTGGTGATCACGATCTACGCCGATCGTTCGTTCACCTTCGAGATGAAGACCCCTCCGATGTCGTTCTTCCTGAAGCAGGCCGCCAAAATCCAGTCCGGGTCGAAAGCTCCGGGCCGCGACAAGGCCGGCAAGGTGACACGCGCGCAGGTGCGCGAGATCGCCGAGAAGAAGATGAAGGATCTCAATTGCGACACCATCGAGTCGGCCATGAAGATGGTCGAGGGCTCCGCCCGTTCGATGGGTCTTGAAGTTGCGGGGTAACGGGTCATGGCAATCGGAAAACGTTTGAAGAAGGCCCGCGAGGGCGTCGATCGCGAAAAGCTTTATCCGCTCGCGGACGCCATCAAGATGGTCAAGGAGCGCGCCAAGTCGAAGTTCGACGAGACCGTCGAGATTGCGATCAATCTCGGTGTCGATCCGCGTCACGCCGATCAGATGGTGCGTGGCGTGGTGACCTTGCCGAACGGTACCGGCCGCACCTTGCGGGTCGGCGTGTTTGCGCGCGGCGCCAAGGCCGAAGAGGCCAAGGCGGCGGGTGCCGACGTCGTTGGCGCCGAAGACCTGGTCGAAAAAGTGCAGGGCGGCACGATCGATTTCGACCGCTGCATCGCAACCCCCGACATGATGCCGCTGGTCGGCCGCCTTGGTAAGGTGCTGGGACCGCGCGGCATGATGCCGAACCCGAAGATCGGCACGGTGACGATGGACATCGCCAACGCCGTGAAGGGCGCCAAGGGCGGTTCGGTCGAGTTCCGCGTCGAGAAAGCCGGCATCGTGCAGGCCGGCATCGGCAAGGCGTCGTTCTCGGAAGAGAAGCTGGTGCAGAACGTCAAGGCGCTCGCGGATGCGGTTGCCAAGGCCAAGCCTGCCGGCTCCAAGGGCACCTACATCCAGCGCGTGGCGGTTTCCTCCACCATGGGGCCGGGCGTCAAGGTTGAGCCCGGAAGCCTGCACGACTGAAGTCGACCGTGCGGCAACAATGAATCAAGGGCGGGACGGGGAGACCTGTTCCGCCCTTTATCTTTGACCTTAGGAAATCAGCCGATGCCCGACAAAGTCCTGATCTATTCGCGTTTCCCCAAGGCGATGATGGTGCGCATTGGCGAGCGGTTCGAGCTGATGGACGCCGCGGGCAAACCGCCGGGTGAAGTCTTCACGGCGGAACAGCTCTCCGGCATCCGCGCGATGATCACGGCAGGCGGCACGCCGCTGGGCGGGGCCATGATGGATACGATGCCGAAGCTCGCGGCGATCGTTTGCTACGGTACCGGTTATGACGGCGTCGATCTGGCGGCGGCTGCGCAGCGCGGGATTTCGGTCGGCCATAGTCCGGCGGCGAATGCGGCCGCCGTTGCCGATCTGGCGGTCACGCTGATGCTGGCGGTGACGCGGCGGCTGCTGCCCGCGGATAATTATGTCCGGAGCGGAAGCTGGGCGGCGGCAAAACCTTCGCCGCTGATGCGTCCGCAACCCGGCAATCCCGGCCGCCGCGTTGGCGTCTACGGCCTGGGCGAGATCGGCCGCAAGATCGCAAGCCGCGTCGCGGCCTTCGAGACCGAGGTCGCCTATTTCAACCGCAGCAGGCACGACGTGCCGTATCAATATCTGCCGAGCCTGGAAGCGCTGGCGGAATGGTGCGGCGTGCTGATGATCGCGGTTCGCGCCGGCGCCGATACCCACCACGCCGTCGATGCCAATATCCTGCGAAAACTCGGCAAGGACGGCTATGTCGTCAATATCTCGCGCGGCTCGGTGATCGACCAGAAGGCGCTGGTCGCAGCGCTTGCGGAAGAGGCAATCGCAGGCGCCGGTCTCGACGTGTACGAGAAGGAGCCCCACGCCCCGGACGCGCTGACCGCATTTCCCAATGTCGTGCTGACTCCGCATGTCGGCGGTCATACGCTTGAGTCGCATATCGCGATGCAGAGCTGCGTGATCGCCAAACT
>JBGQCE010000172.1:0-7098 GCA_041495185.1 Bradyrhizobium sp. | reverse complement strand
GTTGGGATTGCGGCCCCAGCCTCGCGCAACATAGACATCGGTGGTTATGGGTCCCGGCTCGCGCGGAGATTGTCATCGGGCGCGCATTCGCGCGACCCGTTGGCTTGGCCGGGACGACGGGATATTTCTCACCTCCGCCGCGGAATATTTCGGTTCGGTAATAATCGCCGCTCTTGCAAGCGCTGTGGCGGTTCCCATGTCTCGGCTTGCGGGAATGCACGGTCTGGAGGACTGATCATGTCTTATAGCGGTTCGGGCAACACGGGTGGCGGCGCCTGGCGTAACGGCGGCGCGGCGAGTTTTCAGCCGCATGCCTTCGATCCCCTGACGCAGCCTGAATTGTTTCGCGGCGTACTGACGCGGCGGGTATTCGCGTTCCTGATCGACCTCGTGGTGCTTGCCATCCCCGTGATTCTGGCTTGCATGTTAATCGCCGTATTCGGCGTGGTCACGCTCGGGCTTGGCTGGGTGCTGTTCTGGCTGGTGTCGCCGGCCTCGGTGATCTGGGCGCTGATTTATTATGGCGCGTCGCTGGGCGGGCCGCATTCGGCTACGCTTGGCATGCGGGTGATGGATCTGGAGCTGCGCACCTGGTACGGCGCGCCGGCCTATTTTGTGCTGGGCGCCATGCATGCCGTGCTGTTCTGGATTTCAATATCGTTCCTGACGCCGCTGGTCCTGCTGGTCGGCCTGTTCAACGGCCGCCGCCGGCTGCTGCACGACATCGTGCTCGGAACCGTGGTTATCAACAGCTCGGTCCGCAACCCCGTGGCGCAACCGGCGCGGCCGTTCTGAGTGGGGCCAAACCGTTTGACCGTTTGGGCAAACCAATTGACCATCAGCTTCCGCGGCGCGATGCTAGAGCCTGTTCGGCTCCGATTGAATCGAAGCCGAACAGGCTCTGGTTCATTTTTGACGCGTTTTCTTCACGCGAACCGGTACCCACTTCGCTTGAAAACGCTATAGTTCGGCTGCTTCGGAGGCTGACGAGATTCCGTGACCCAGCACTCGCGTGACACCCCGCAATTCTACCTGACGGCGCCTTCGCCCTGCCCCTATCTGCCGGGCCGGCACGAGCGCAAGGTGTTCACGCATCTGGTCGGCGACAAGGCGGGCGATCTCAACGACCTCCTCACCCATGGCGGCTTCCGGCGCAGCCAGTCGATCGCCTATCGGCCGGCCTGCGACCAGTGCCGCGCCTGCGTTTCCGTTCGCGTCATCGCCAACGAGTTCCGCCCCTCGCGCAATTTCCGAAAGATCATGGCCCGCAACGCCGATGTCGTCGGCGAACAGCGCAGCGCCGTGCCGACGTCGGAGCAATATTCGGTGTTCCGCGCCTATCTCGACCAGCGGCATCGCCATGGCGGCAT
Source organism: Bradyrhizobium sp. (assembly GCA_041495185.1). Classification (GTDB taxonomy): domain Bacteria; phylum Pseudomonadota; class Alphaproteobacteria; order Rhizobiales; family Xanthobacteraceae; genus Bradyrhizobium. Next base: position 5,728 of record JBGQCE010000172.1, on the reverse strand, counting down.
GGCCGACATGACCGTGCTCGACTACGCGATGATGGTGGAGGACAGCCACGTCGAAACCCGCATCATCGAATATCGCCGCCGCGGCGCAGGTAGCGGCATCGCCGGCCGTGGCGAGGATCTGCTGGCGGTCGCATTGACCGACGTGCTCAGCGACGGCCTGTCGATGGTGTATTCGTTCTTCGAACCGTCCGAGGAAGGCCGCTCGCTCGGCACCTTCATGATCCTCGACCACATCACGCGCGCCAGACGACAGGGCCTGCCTTACGTCTATCTCGGCTACTGGATCGAAGGCTCGAAGAAGATGGACTACAAGGGCCGCTTCCTGCCGCAGCAGCGGCTCGCCCCCTCAGGCTGGCTGCGCATCGACGCCTCGGGCGAAGTGCCGAGCGAGCCGCAGGATTGATTTTTCCGTCATACCCCGCGAAAGCGGGGTATCCAGTACGCCGCGGCCTTTCGATTGATCACTAGCGCTTCTGGAATACTGGGTCGCCCGGTCAAGCCGGGCGATGACAGTTGCCTTCACCCACTCACAAAATCCCACACCAGCTTGGCATTGAGCGCGATGATCACGGCCGCCGTCAGCGCGGCAAGCATCGTGAGCCAGCGCGGCGCGACGAACGGGCCCATCTTGGCCCGGCTGGCGGTGAACATCACCAGCGGCACCACGGCAAACGGCAATTGCAGGCTGAGCACGACCTGGCTGAAAATAAGTAGCTGACCGGTCGCCTTCTCGCCGGCCCAGATCGTCACGATGACCGCCGGCACGATCGCTATTCCCCGCGTCACCATGCGCCGCAGCCACGGCGCGATGCGCAGATTGAGAAAACCCTCCATCACGATCTGACCTGACAACGTTGCGGTGATGGTCGAGTTCAATCCGCAGCACAATAGCGCCACCGCAAACAGCGTCGGCGCCAAGGTCGAGCCAAGCAATGGGGCCAGAAACGCATGCGCCTGATCGAGGTCGGCGACGTCGGTCTTGCCGACACGATGAAATGTCGCCGCCGCCAGGATCAGGATCGATGCGTTGATGACGAGCGCCAGGCACAGCGCGATCGAGGTATCGATGGTCGCAAGCGTGATCGCCTCGCGTTTTTCCGCTGGGGTGTCGCCATAACCGCGGGTCTGCACCAGTCCCGAATGCAGATAGAGATTATGCGGCATGACGGTGGCGCCGAGAATGCCGAGCGCCAAATACAGCATCTCGCGATTGGCGAGGATATCGGTAGTCGGCGCGAAACCCCTGATCACCGCCCCCCAATCGGGATCGGCGAGTGCGATCTGCACCGCAAAGCACGCCGCGATTACCCCCAGCATCGCCACAACAAAGGCCTCGATCCAGCGAAAGCCGAAGGCCTGCAGCGCCAGAATCAGAAACACGTCGGCCGCGGTGATGATCACGCCGATCCGAAGCGGAATGTGAAACAGCAAATTGAGGCCGATGGCGGTGCCGATCACCTCGGCAAGATCAGTGGCGGTGATGGCGATTTCCGCCGACAGCCACAGCGGCATCGAGACCCAGCGCGGAAAGGAATCGCGGCAGGCCTGGGCGAGGTCGCGTCCCGCGCCGACGCCGAGCCGCGTGCACAGCGACTGCAGCACGATCGCCATCACATTGGACAACAGCGCAACCGTCAGCAGCGCGTAACCGAACTTGGAACCGCCGGCGAGCGAGGTCGCCCAATTGCCGGGATCCATATAGCCGACGGCGACCAGATAGCCCGGACCGAGGAACGCCAGCAGCTTGCGCCAGAACGGTCCCTGCTTGGCCGTCCGCACCGATGCGAACATGCCGGCCAGCGACGGTTCTCCCCGTTCTCCGCGCCAACCCGACCCATCCGGCGCGGGGTTTGGGGCAGCTTTTGACGGGGAATCCGCGGGCAAATCGGGGGATCGTGCATCCATCCCAACAGGATACGGATATTTTCCTTTATTGCAACTCATTTGCAACTGCATCTGGCCCGGACGGCATGTCGGGAAGCGGGTGGTTTGGCCGTCGCTGGCGCCTGACAATGCCTGACCAACAAAATGCAGGGAATCAAGCCGTGCCCGCGACCGACCATACCCTTCTGCCCCCGACCTTCAACCGCCTCGCCTGGTCCAACCTCGCGGCGCAATCGGCCGAGCAGATCGCGCTGGCCGCGGCTCCAATCGTCGCGGTGCTCTTGCTCGGCGTCGGCGAAGGCCGGACCGGCCTGTTGCAGACCGCGCTGACGCTGCCGTTCATCCTGTTCGCAATCCCTGCGGGCCTGCTCGCAGATCGCATTTCGCGGCGATGGCTGATGGCCGGCGCGGAAGCCTTGCGCGCCGCGGCGCTGCTCGGAATCCTTATGCTGATCTGGCTCGGCCTGCTGACATTGCCCCTGCTCGCCTTGCTCGGCTTCGTCGCGGTATGTGGAACGGTCGCCTATAGCGTGGCCGCGCCGGCGCTGGTGCCGTCGCTGGTATCGCCGAAGCTTTTGCCTGCCGCCAATGCGCGGATCGAACTGGCGCGCACCGTCGCCTTCGCCAGCGGCCCGGCGCTGGGCGGCGTGCTGGTCGGATGGGTAGGTGCGGCGCCGGCGTTTGGATTTGCCGCAGCACTCTCCGTCATCGCGGTAGTACTGCTGTCAGGCATTTACGAGCCCGCGCGTGCGCCCGCGCCGCGACGTCATCCGCTGCAGGACATCCGGGAAGGCGCGGTGTTCGTACTGCACCATCCGCTGCTGCGGCCGGTGTTCATCACCCAGTTCATCTTCAATACTGCCTCCTTCCTGCTGCTGGCGGTGTTTGTGCCCTATGCGGTGCATCGCCTTGGACTGTCGGCAAGCGGTGTCGGCACCACGCTTGCGATGTACGGCGTCGGCATGGTGGTCGGCGCGCTGCTCGCGACGCGCGTGATGCGCCGCTTGCCATTCGGCACCGTGATCGGCCTTGGGCCCGTCACCGGTTTCGTCGCCGCGGCGGTGATGGCGCTCACCACGGTCATTCCGGCGCCGTGGCTTGCGGCCTTGAGCTTCTTCCTGCTCGGCGCAGGCCCGATCCTGTGGGTGATCAGCACCACCACACTGCGCCAATCGGTAACGCCGCCGAGCCTGTTGGGGCGGGTTTCCGCGATCAACATCATGAGCTATGGCGCGCGCCCGCTCGGCTCCGCGCTCGGCGCCATCGTCGGCGGGTTTTATGGCGCGGAGGCGTGCCTTTATCTCGCGGTGGCGATCTTCGGCGCACAGGCGCTGGTGATCCTGATGTCGCCGGCGGTCTCGCTGGCGCGGCAGCCGGAGATGGTGGGCGAGCCCGCACGGGCCTGACGCGCCTGCTGGTCAGGTTAGCGATAGACCAGGATCGGGACCGAGCTATGGGTCAGCACCTTCAGGGTTTCGCTGCCGAGGATCGCTGACACTCCGCGCAAGCCATGGGACGCCATGAGGACCAGATCGCAACGGTGTTTCTTCGCGGTGTCGACGATCGCCTCATAGGGCTTGTCGTGTTCGATACACAACACGCTGCAATCGACGCCGGCCTCGGCGGCTTTGTTCTTGATGTTATCGAGATATTTTGCGGTCTGCGTAGCGACCAGCGCCTTGTACTGATCCAGGGCGCCCGAAACGACGCTGGGATCGACGATGAGGGAGTTCAGCGGCGTCGATACTACCAGGGCCGTCACTTTGGCGCCGATCGCCTTCGCCAAAGCGATCCCGTGTTTCATCGCCGCCTTCGATAGCTCCGACCCATCGGTGGGAAGCAAAATGTGCTTGTACATGCTGCGCCTCGCCCTCGCCTGTTGCCATGCTGAGACAATCGAGGCCGAATGCATTGATATGAATCAACGGAAGGCTGTCTCTGGCCGGGCCGAAAGGCTTGCGACAATTCGTCCATGCCTTTTCTCGCATCGGGATCTAACGCGGCGCCTGTTGCTTATGGTCTCGCGCGCGCGACGACCTCGCCGTCTTCGAGCCGCGCAGATCCGAAAACCACAGCACCGCATTGATGCACACGGTCACGCCGCGTGAAATGCCCAGCATTGCGGCAGGGCTATCGAGCGCGAACGAGTCTTGTTCTGCGCGCCACTTGCTTCTTTGAGGTGCTGGCTTTCTTGGTCGTTCGCGCGCACCCGCATCCCGCGTCGAGGTCGATGCCCAAAAGGCCGCAGAGTTCGGGGTGCCCATTGCAGCAATCATCGATTAAAAACGAAATCAACGCCTTCATGCCTTCGACGTCAGAGCGGTAGATAATTGTCCGTCCCTCCCGGAAACTGCGGAGCAGCCCGGCGCGAACAAGAATAGCAAGGTGCGAGGAGAGAGTATTGTGCGGCGCGCCTACCGTCTCGGCAATCACGCCAGCGGTGATGCCGATCGGCTCGTGCTTGACCAGCAGCCGAAAGATAGCGAGGCGTGTAGGTTGCGCGAGGGCAGCCAAGGCGGAAATTGCATGCGGCTCCGAAAACGGCTCGCTTGAATTGACTTGGGTCGCGTGGCTCGCCACCGCAAGCATGGTTTTCCGCATTGCAACTTCCTGATGTCCCATCCGAAATTTCAGACACGTTTTATAGGACAGGCAGGTGACAAGCTAGAACATTTCCATTAATGATTATGTCGAGACGTCTCGACATATCGCAGCACGGACCGTGACGGTCCGGGCCGCAAAACTTCAAAAATAGAGACGCCCGGCCGGTAGGCGTACCGGTCTCATCCTTGAGGAAACCCCGCCGGTAGGCGTATCGGCGCGTCCAGGGAGAACGTCGATGAGCCATTGCGATAGGATGGTTGATGCCGGCCGCCGCCGATTTTTAGGTGGCGCTGGTTTTGCCGCCGCGGGAGCGGCGGTAGCAACAATGGTGCCCGCCCAAGCCAAGGCCGCCCCGGGAGCGGCCCGGGTCGATTACCCCTCCAACCGCCTGGCCAATATCTCCAATCTCAAAGCAAACGAACCCTTTACGGTCGCCTATCCGGACACAGACGCGCCAGGCGTATTGCTCAAACTGGGCAAGCGCGTCCCCGGCGGCGTCGGCGCCGATGGCGACATCGTCGGCTTTTCGACCACCTGTCCGCACAAGGGTTTTCCGCTCAACTACAACGGCGCGGACAGGACCATGAACTGCCCGGGCCACTACTCGCGGTTCGACTGTGAGTCCGGCGGCCAGCAAGTCTGGGGACAAGCCACACAAAATCTTCCGCAATACGCGCTGCGCGTCGACGACAAGGGCGACATCTATGCCGAAGGCGTCGATGAGCTTCTGTATGGCCGCCTGTCCAACGTGTTGTGAGGAGAAAATATCATGGCTTACAAGCGTCAGATCGACCGTCTCCCGATCGTCCCCAAGGACGCCAAGGAATTCAACGTCACCTGCCATTACTGCATCGTCGGCTGCGGCTACAAGGCCTACACCTGGCCGACCAATAAGCAGGGCGGCACCGCTCCGGATCAGAACAAGTTCGGCGTCGACCTCAGCAAGCAGCAACCGGCCGAGACGGGTGCCTGGTATGCGCCCGCGATGTACAACATCGTGCGCCAGAACGGCAGCGACGTGCATATCGTGATCAAGCCCGACAAGGACTGCGTCGTGAATTCCGGGCTCGGCTCGGTGCGTGGCGCGCGCATCGCCGAAATGAGCTATTCGCAGCAGCGCAATACGCAATTGCAACGCCTGACCGACCCGATGGTGTGGCGCTACGGGCAAATGCAGCCGACCGGCTGGGACGACGCGCTCGACCTCGTCACGCGCGTGACCGTGGCGGTCATCAATGAC
>JBGQCE010000171.1:0-7112 GCA_041495185.1 Bradyrhizobium sp. | reverse complement strand
ATCGCCGGGCAGGTCCATCGGCAGCCGCGCGACGCCTGCGGCAATTCCTGCCGCCTGCAGCGTCACCATCGCGAGGTACGGCCGCACCGTCGAGGTCCAGTGCCGGATCGCGACCTCGATGCGGTCTTCGTCCTTGCGCCGCCCCTCGGCTGATACGAGCGAGGGATCGGCGGCAAGGTCAGGGCGATGCATGATGTGACAGAGCGATTGCCACTCAGCATCGCTTCGCACCGCAAGCGTGATCCACTGGTCCTCACCGATGCAGGGAAAGCAACCGTTCGGCACGTGGACCGGATGACGGTTGCCGATCCGGGGTCCCGACTTGCCGGTTGAGGATTGTTCGATGATCGACGGCGCCACCAGCGGCAGCATGCATTCCACCTGGCTGAGATCGATATGCTGACCTTCGCCGGTGTTTTTCTGGTGCATGAAGCCGAGCATCAGCGCGGCGGCGGCATTAAGCCCGCCGACGGGATCGCCGAGGGCTGCATGAAGCATGGTCGGCGGATCGCCCTCGCGTCCGGTCACCGAAGGCAAACCTGAGGCCTGTTCCAGCGTCGAGCCATAGGCGCGGCAGCCGCTCCATGCGCCCGTCATGCCGAATGCCGGCATCGTCACCACCACCAGCCGCGGATTGATCGCCAGCATTTTCGCGGCGTCGAGGCCGAGACGCGGCAGTACATCGGCGGCGTAATTGTCGATGACGGCGTCGGCATCTGCGATCAGCCGCTTCAGCAGCGTGAGGCCGATTTCAGTGGTGAGGTCCAGCGTGATGCCGCGCTTGTTGCGGTTGTTCATCTGAAACCAGTAGGTCTTCTCGTAGGTTCGTTCGGGGTGGTAGGGGCCCCGCGGATCGGTGCCGCGAAACCAGTCCGGATACTGGCAGGACTCGACCTTGACGATATCGGCGCCGAGGTCGCCCATCTGGCGTGTCGCGGTCGGTCCCGCCCAGCCCATGGTGAGATCGATGATGCGCAGCCCCTTCAGGGGGGATGGATCGCCTGGTGTGGCGGCGCGGCTTGCAAGACGCCGATGCGCGGGCAGGGTGGCGTCATCATCCCCGCCCGCAAATGGCGCGCGACCGTTGGGCAAGGGCCGCGAACGCGTGAGATATTGCGGCAGCACCGGCGCGTCGAACGACGCGTCGCCGAACAGCACAGGCGCGAACGCGCCGCGCTCGCGATAGACCTGTTGCGCCAGCAACTCGCGCATGTCGGGGACAATGGCGAGCGGCAGCCGCAGTTCGATGCCCTTCTCGAACCATTGCATCGCCGTGCGGTGCATCAGCACCGGCTTGATGATGCCGTTCAGTTCCTCGGCATGCAGGTAACGTTCGGCGGTGGCGGAATAGCGCGGGTCGGGGCCGAGCTCGGGCAGGCCGATCATGTTGCAGAACGCAATCCACTGCGCCGGCGTCACCACGGTGACGCCGAGCCAGCCGTCTTTGGTGGCAAAATTTCCGACGGGGAAGCCGCGTCCAAAACGGTTGATGCCGATCCGCGGCCGGGTAAAGCCTGCCTCCAGCGCAAGCGCAGTGTCGAACTCGCTGATCTGCAGCATCGCTTCATGCGCGCTGACCGCAAAGCGCCGTGCACCCTGGCCGCCGCGCGCATAAAGCCCGGCAAGCGTCGGGATGAACGCGGTAAGACCCGCGACCACGCCGATCTGGCCGTCGCGCGGCAGCACCGGCGGTCCTTCGACGGGGCCGACAAGTTTTACCAGGCCCGCGAGACTACGGCACACGGAATCGGTTACCGCATAATCGCGATAGGGCCCGTGTTCGCCGAACCATGTGATCGCGGTGATCGCGAGCCCGGGCTGCGATCGCCTGAGATCATCGTGCGATAGCTGCGATGTCCTGATGTCGGCCGGATGGCGCGCATCGAGCAGAAGATCGGCGCTTGCGAGAATGCTGCGAACTTTCTCCACGCCGGCTGGCTGATTGAGATCGGCCGTGAGGCTGCGCTTGTTGGTGTTGGTCCAGGCGAAATATCCGCTTTCGCGGTGTCCATGGCCGGCATCGACCAGCGGCGCGATCTTGCGGGCGGCATCGCCGCCTGATGGTTCGATCTTGATGATTTCGGCGCCGAAATCGGCGAACAGCTTGCCGCAATAGCCCAGTGCGTCGCCCGAGCCAATTTCCACGACGCGCAATTCCGACAATGGCAGTTGTGGCATTTCCACCCGACCTTCTTGGTTGGGGGCATCTTGGTCACGCGAGCAGGCGCGTCAAGTCATCAGGTTCTGGCCGTAGCGCGCGGTGCTGACTTGCCGAGTGCCGCCGCCATCGCCGATATCAGCGGCTTCATGAAGTAGGCGTCGTTGGCAGGTGAGATGTCGGTGCGCAAGCCGTGGGATTTGAGTTCGTCGGAAACAACAGGCCCCACGGAAGCAATCGGCGTGCGCTTTAGCCCGTCGCGCAATCGCGCTTCGCATTTATGCGCCTGCGCCACCTCCATGAGACGGCGGACCTGCCCCGAGCTCGTCAGCGCAATGGCATCGATACGGCCCTGCGCCATCTCTTCGATCGCGGTCACGATGTTGGCGTCGGCGGCCTGCGCATCGTAGACGTAGGGAAGCACGGTATCGACCTCGGCGCCCTGCGCCGTGATGGCGCCGATCAGCGCGCTGTGATCCCTGTCGGGATAAAGCTGCAAGCCCACGCGATGTCCCCTGAGATCGACGCGGGCGAGCATCTCGGAGATGCCTTCGGATGTCGGCTTCTCCGTCGTTTCCTGCGGCTCCAGCCCGATCTCGCGCAGTGCCCGGCCGGGTTTTGGGCCGCGAGCAAATTTTCGCGCGCTTCCGAGCGCGGCGATGAATTTCTGCTCGAGATCGATCCGCCGCGCGACCTTGATCAGGCGGCGCAGACCTTCACCGGTCATCAGCACCAGATCGTCACACGGCTTCTCGATGAAGTGGCGGATCCAGGCCTCGACCGGCGCCGAATCCGGCGCATCGTGAATGGTGAACATCGGGCATTGCAGCACATCCGCGCCTTGCTCAGCAAGCAGACGGGAAAATTGCGCTTCCTCGCGCGTTTCCAGGATCAGGATGCGGTAGCCGTTCAGTCTGTCGGCCATGATTTCGATCTTATGTGGAGCGCCCGTTGTTTGTTCATCTTGGACCTCGCACAGGGATTGGCGCAAGGGCGTTGCGGATGATAGAGCAGGGCCCGCGAATCGCGGTTCCATCCACTCACTTGAATGTAATCAAGCCCTCCATGCCCGACCATCAATACGTACTGACGCTTTCCTGTCCGGATCGTCCCGGCATCGTATCGGCTGTTTCGACGTTCCTTGCCCATAATGGGCAGAACATTCTCGACGCCCAGCAGTTCAACGACGTCGAGACCGGTCATTTTTTCATGCGGATGGTGTTCACCGCAGCCGATCTGGCGGTCAATCTTCCGGCGCTGCAAACCGGATTCGCGGCGATCGCCGAGCGCTTCGGCATGGACTGGCAGATGCGCGACCGCGCCACCCGTCGCCGGGTGATGTTGTTGGTCTCGAAATCGGATCACTGTCTCGCCGATATTCTTTATCGCTGGCGGACCGGCGAACTTGAGATGATCCCGACCGCCATTGTCTCCAATCACCCGCGCGAGACCTACAGCAATCTCGATTTCGGCGAGATCCCGTTTCACTATCTGCCGGTGACGAAGGAGACCAGGCGCGAGCAGGAGCGCGCGATCTGGGATTTGGTCGGGCAGACCAGAACCGACCTCGTGGTGCTCGCGCGCTACATGCAGATCCTCTCGGACGAGATGTCGGCGAAGCTATCGGGCCGCTGCATCAACATCCATCACTCGTTTCTGCCGGGCTTCAAGGGCGCGCGGCCCTATCATCAGGCGCACGAGCGCGGCGTCAAATTGATCGGCGCCACCGCGCATTACGTCACCAGCGCGCTCGATGAGGGCCCGATCATCGACCAGGATGTCGAGCGCATCAGCCATCGCGATACGCCCGACGATCTGGTTCGCAAGGGCCGCGATATCGAACGCCGCGTGCTGGCGCGCGCGATACGCTATCATCTGGCGGACCGCGTGATCCTCAACGGCCGCAAGACCGTGGTGTTCATGGATTGACGGGCGGAGTTGGAAACCTGCTTGCTGCGCTAGTCGAATACAGGATTGAAATTCCTTGGATTCCAGCCGAAGTCCCGAATGGCAGGCGTGGGATCGAAAGTCATGTCTTTCATCATGCGGATGCCCATCGCCACATTCGCACTCGGAAACAGCGGCCTCGCCAGAACAAAGCCGGTTCTCCACAAGAATGCGGGCACCGAAATGGTGCGCCGTGGCAGTTGCAAACCGTCGAAAATTCGGCCGATCATCTCGCGGTAGGTGAGCGTCTCCCCGCCTGGTAGCGAATAAATCTTGTTAACGGCAGCGGGACTGGATGCCGCGGCGATGGCTCCGATAGCCAGATCCTCCGCATGCACCGGTTGTCGCAAACCCGGTGCTCCGCCGACAAGGGGCATGAAGCCGAAGCGGCGGATCAACCGTGACAACGGCGTGATATTGGTGTCGCGACCCTCGGCGTAGATCAGCGTGGGACGCAATATCGTCCAACCCACGTTGTGCTGTTCACATGCCGCAGCGATCTTGCGCTCGGCGTCGGCGAGTTTTCCGATCGTCTCCCGTTCGGCCGCAACTTCCGTGTCCTGTTTCGTGATCACGCTTGTCGAACTGAAGACGACCAGCCTCCTTAATGATGGGTTGAAGAGCCGGGGAAGTGCGTCCGCCAGGAGAATGGCGTCAGCGGTGCAATAGAGGGTCGCAAAGGGCGGGAGCTTCAGCGTGTCCGGCTTCTCAAGATCGCCGCGAAACCAGTCGATGCCTGGCCTGTCTTGCTCCGACCTCGACAGGGCAGAGGGGTGCTCACCTCCGCGTACGAGGTGCTCGACGATGTAGCCGCCGACAAGCCCGGTGGCCCCTATGACCAGGCCCTTCGTTTGCTCGTTCCCGATTAATTCATCCACTTGGCCTGCTCTTCCCCGGTAGCAAATCCTAAAGTCGCTTGATCTGGCATTGATAGAGGATCACCCCGGAGCCGCACAATTGCTAAGCAGATCTTGGCGTTCGGCATTATGGAGGATTATTATGGGGGTTAGCGGTCCCGCGTGTGACTAATGTACGGGTTCCAATGACGAGGCGTTGGAGTTGCCGGCCTCATCCCTAGCTGCTGCAGGCTCAAGGCGCTTTCTTTCCCGCTCCCTCATGAACTCGTCATATTTGGCGGTGCCGGGACGAGGCGGCGCATCCGCGGGCAAGCCACCGGCCCATTGCGGGATAGCGTCGGTCAATCCGGCCGCCAGCTTCTCGTTAATGGTTCCGCAGGCGGTGACGCCGCACGCCATCAGCGTAACGGCGACGAGGAGTGCAAGATGGCGCGGGCTGAGGGGCATCTGCGAAGGTCGCAACCTGATGTGGTGAAGGCGGACAGCCGGATCGACCGGGCGGAGCCTACCGCTTAAATAAGTAAAATTGGCTTAGTGGGGAGAAACTTGGGTATCTAAATACCAAAGAACCGCCTGCTTTGAAGATTTGATCTGCTGCCACAGGGATCGGCGATGAATTTGTGACCGCCGGTCGCAGTAAACGCGCCCATCGTCGAGATTGACATCGCCGCGCGCTTAAGACGCCATGCCGCGCCGATATAAGACGTCATGCCGTGGCGATACATGGCTGAAAAATCCGGGCTATGGTACGGCAAAGCCCGGGGGCTCGGTTCGATGCACGAAACCGATCAGGGGAGAGCGTTCATGTTCATTCGTACGAAAATGTTGTCGTTGGCCGCAGCCGGCGTTGCGATCGCAGGCGTGGGTGCGTCAGCGCCTGCGCAGGCGCAGGAGACCGTGAAGATCGGCCTGATCCTGCCGATGACCGGCGGACAGGCGTCGACCGGCAAGCAGATCGACAATGCGGTCAAGCTGTACATGCAGCAGAAGGGCGACACCGTCGCCGGCAAGAAGATCGAGATCATCCTCAGGGATGACGCTGCGGTTCCCGACAACACCAAGCGCCTCGCGCAGGAACTGATCGTAAACGACAAGGTCAATTTCATCGCCGGTTTCGGCGTCACGCCTGCAGCACTGGCGGCGGCGCCGCTGGCGACGCAGGCGAAGATACCGGAAATCGTGATGGCGGCGGGCACCTCGATCATCACCGAGCGTTCGCCCTATATCGTGCGCACCAGCTTCACGCTGGCGCAGTCCTCCACCATCATCGGCGACTGGGCTGTCAAGAACGGCATCAAGAAAGTCGCAACCCTGACATCGGACTACGCCCCCGGTAACGACGCGCTGAATTTCTTCAAGGAGCATTTTACCGCCGGCGGCGGTCAGATCGTCGAAGAGGTCAAGGTGCCCTTGGCCAATCCCGACTTCGCGCCGTTCCTGCAGCGGATGAAGGATGCCAAGCCCGACGCCTTGTTCGTGTTCGTTCCATCAGGCCAGGGCGGCACCTTCATGAAGCAATATGCCGAGCGTGGGCTCGACAAATCCGGCATCAAGGTGATCGGCCCCGGCGACGTGATGGACGACGATCTCCTGAACGGCATGGGCGATGCCGCGCTCGGCACCGTCACCGCGCATTTGTATTCCGCAGCCCATCCGTCCGCGATGAACAAGGATTTCGTCGCCGCCTACAAGAAGGCCTTCTCTTCGCGCCCGGGCTTTATGGCGGTCGGCGGCTATGACGGTATCCACCTGATCTACGAGGCGCTGAAAAAGACCGGCGGCAAGACCGACGGCGATGCGCTGGTCGACGCCATGAAGGGGATGAAGTGGGAAAGCCCGCGCGGCCCGATCTCGATCGATCCCGAAACCCGCGACATCGTGCAGAACATCTACATTCGCAAGGTCGAGAAGGTCGATGGCGAGCTCTACAACGTCGAATTCCAGACCTTCGAGGCCGTCAAGGACGCCGGCAAGACGAAGAAATAAGGTTGCACGGCGTGGAGATCGCGGCGCTCGCGTCATGCCCGGGCTTGTCCCGGGCATCCACGTCTTTCTTGACGCGATTTGTAAGAGAAGCCGTGGATGGCCGGGACATCTAGCGCGAAGACGCGCTTCGCGCTTCTGCCCGGCCATGACGATGTAGATATTTT
>JBGQCE010000170.1:0-7184 GCA_041495185.1 Bradyrhizobium sp. | reverse complement strand
CGGCAAGTTCGGCATTGCGCAAAAGTGCCTTCTCCGCGATCAGCTTGCGCGCTTCATTGATATCGCCCGACATGAAGACGCCGAACGCGATCCGCAGGGAATCCATGGTTCGCTTGTGGAATGCCAACAGTTCCTCGGCGCCTTCCGGCGAGAACTGGAACCTGCGCTTGATCTTCTTGGTCGCAAGCTCGCTCAAATTCTTGTCGATGATGTCGCCCATGTGCTCGAGATTGATGGCGAAGGAAATGATCTCCATCGCCCGCTGTCCCTCGCGCTCGTCGAGGCTGCCGCGGGTGAGCTTGGTTACATAGAGTTTGATCGCCTCGTCGAGGTTGTCGACGCTGTTGTCCATCCTGGACACCTCATCGACCAAGGTGCGGTCGTTGGTCATTATCGCGGCCATCACCTTGCGCAGCATCACCTCGACGAGATCGCCCATGTGCAGGGTTTCGCGCGCGGCGTCGGCAAGCGCGAGCGAGGGTGTTTCAAGCGCGCTCTCGTCAAGGTAACGCGGTCGCGACGGGTCGGCTTCCCTGAGCCGATCCGGAAGAAGCTTCTTCAGCAGCGCCGCCAGGGCGTCGAGCATGCCAATGAAGATAATCGCGGTCGCCACGTTGAACGCGATGTGAAATCCAGCGGTCATCTTGGCAAGGTCCGGTTGCCATGACTGCGAGATTTCAGCGATCGGACGCAGGAACGGCGCGACCAGCATCACACCGATCAGCCGGTTGACGAGATTGCCGACGGGAAGGCGGTAACTTGCCGGGTTGTCGCGGTGCGCACCTTCGAAAACAGGATTGATCGCGCTGCCGAGATTGGCGCCAAGTACAAGCGCGAGCGCTGCCGAGGGCGAAATGAAATGCGCATAAGCCAGCGACATGATCAGGAGAACGCTGGCTACGCTTGAATGCGCTGCCCAGGTGACGACAGCGCCGATGACAATGCAAAGCACGGGATCGCCTGTGATGGCGTTCATGAAGACGCGCATGCCCGGCGCGTTCTCCGCAGGCGCCAGCGTGTCGAGCAGAATATGCAGGGCCAGTATCATCAGGCCGAGACCAATCGAGACGCGGCCGACATCCTTGATGCGCGAGCGCGCGCCACTGCGGAAGGCGACCAGGCCGAGAATGAAGAGCACCGGCGCGACGGCGGCGAGGTTGAACGACAGGATTTGAACAATCAGCGTGGTCCCGACATTGGCCCCGAGCATGATCGCGAGCGCTGGAACGAGGCTAACCAGACCTTCGGCAGTGAAGGAGCTCGTGATCAGGGCGGTCGCGGTGCTGCTTTGTAACAGCGCGGTGAGGCCGATCCCTGCCGCGAAGGCGCTGAAACGGTTATTCAAAGCGCCCGCCAGAAATCGACGGAGATCGGGGCCGAAAGCGCGCAGAATCCCGCTGCGGACCATATGCAGGCCCCAGAGCAGCAGCGCCACGCCACCCATCAGGTCGAGAAGAACCAGGCTTCCCATGATCTTCCGCTTCGGATTCGAGTCGAAAAATCAGGCTATCGGCAAACGTCAGCGGATCAATCGTTTATTTGGCGGGAAGGCGCGAAAAATGAGGGGCCGCGGCAAGCGCTGATAACCGGTTGAGCCCTCCGGAACTATTGGCGACCGAACTGATCCAGCGGCCTTGACGCAAGGGAACGGTTCCCACGAACTCGGTAAAAAGAATCCAAAGAGCAGGAAAGGATTCCGGGGGGTCCCGCTAGGCAGATTCCAACAATTCATGTTTAGCGTCCCGAATGCCGGATGAAGCATTATCAAGCAAGGCGAAGGATCGACATGTTAGCAAATCGACGTAGAAGCGAACGGCGCCTCTGCAGAAGTCTCGCGAAGATCCAACTCGGGAGCGGCCTGCCGCGCGACTGCACGATCACGGATATGTCAGATGGTGGCGTTAAGGTAATCGCCGAATATGTCGAAGTTCCCCCTCAGTTCACCCTCATATTCTCGGCGGGCCGCCCACGCCAGTGTCGGCTGGCATGGCGGATCGGCTGCGAATTCGGCGCTGAATTCATCGATTAGATCGAAAGGCTCTTTCAAAACATCGATGTCGGTTAGCGCCCCTGGTTCCGTTTTAACCGGACGTTAGGGTTAAACTGTGAGCATCCGTGGTCAGTCGCCGACCATGGGTCAAAGTATATGCTCCGGCAGTTGCTCCAGCCATCTTGCTTCGCAAGACTTGTTACATCCACAGCATCGACCGCAGTTTTGGTATTGGGGCTTTGCAGCTGCCAGACCGCGGGCACGTCCGATATCACGGGGTCGCTGGGTGAGAAAACCGAACCAAGCCGCGAGGCCGAACCCCGGCGCGAGGTCGATTCTTATCGCGATCGCTTTCGCGCTAACCCCAAGGACGCCGACGCGGCGTTACAATACGGAAAGGCGCTGCGGGCCGCGGGGCAGCGGTCCCAGGCGGTCGCGGTGCTCGAACAGGCCACGATCGGTCACCCCGATAACAAGGCGCTTCTTGCCGGTTATGGGCGAGCGCTGGCTGACAATGGCAATTTCCAGCAAGCATTCGACGTCCTCAGCCGCGCCCATACACCCGACGATCCCGATTGGCGGATCCTGTCGGCTCAAGGAGCGGTACTCGATCAACTTGGCCGATACGAGGAAGCGCGGCAGTACTACGCGAGCGCGCTGAAAATCGTGCCCGAAGAACCTTCGGTGCTGTCCAATCTCGGCCTTTCGTACGTCCTTACAAAAGAACTTCCGAAGGCGGAGGAGACCCTGCGCCGCGCATATAGCCGCGCGGATGCGGATTTGCGTGTGCGGCTGAATTTGGCGTTGGTGGTCGGCCTGCAGGGCCGGGTTGCCGAGGCTGAAAGCATTGTGAAGGCCGATCGGCCGGCCGAGGAGGCGGAGGCGAATGTCGCTTATCTGAGGCGACTGTTGTCCCGCAAAGAAAATGCGCATGCGAACGTGGAAAAGCTACCGTTGGCAGCTATCGGGCGCCCGGATTGATTTTTAACGAATGGGTCTCGGGCGCGCCTACTTTGCCCGCAACTTCCTGATGATTGGCGACAGGAACGAACCCCGCGGCTTTTTGGCGTCGCCGCGGCCGGTCAGCCGTTGCGCAACCTGCAGAAGCATCTTGGCAGTGCGGTGGTTGGCGGAGATTTCCGCGATCATCTGGCCGTTGTTGGCTGCCGTGCCGAACATTCGCGAATCGAACGGAATGGCCGCGATCGGCGGGGACTCGACGGCCTTGGCGAATTCGCGCACGCTGATTTCCGGGCGCTTGTGCATGCCGACCTGATTGAGACAAT
The DNA here is from genome assembly GCA_041495185.1 of Bradyrhizobium sp. Lineage (GTDB taxonomy): Bacteria > Pseudomonadota > Alphaproteobacteria > Rhizobiales > Xanthobacteraceae > Bradyrhizobium. Next base: position 3,908 of record JBGQCE010000170.1, on the reverse strand, counting down.
ACAGCGGCGCCCTGTCGTTGGGCCGCGCTGCCTTCAGCAAATTCAACAGGTTCTTGGTATTGCGCAGGTTGGCGAGGTCCGGCTCGGCAACAATTAGAATATCATCCGCGCCGACCAGAGCGCGCCTGGTCCATCCCGACCATTGATGGGGAACGTCGAGCACAATGCAGGGCGTCGTCATGCGTAACGTATCGAAGATCGCATCGAAGGCTTGCTCGCCGAGGTCGTAGACCCGCTCGAGCGTCGCCGGCGCAGCCAGCAGGCTCAGGTTGTCGGTGCATTTCGCCAGCAATCGCTCGATGAGCGCGGTATCGGGCCGCTCGGTCGAGAAGACCGCATTGGCGATCCCCTGCATTGGATCCTTATTGTAGTCGAGACCGGCAGTGCCGAATGCGAGGTCGAGATCGATGACGACTGAATCCAGCGCGAGATCGCGCGCGATTGCCCAGGCCACATTGTGCGCGACGCTGGACGCGCCGACGCCGCCCTTTGCGCCGACGATGGCGATGATCCGGCCGACGGTTATTGCCTCCGACGCCGAGAACAGGCTGCAAATCGAGCGCACCACATCAAGGGTAACGACCGGCCCAATGACGTAGTCGTTGACGCCGCGGCGCACCAGTTCGCGATAGGGCGCGACGTCGTTGACACCGCCGATCACGACGACGCGGGTTCCGGCATCGCACACGGTGGCGAGTTGATCGAGGCCCTCGAGGATATCGCTGTGGGCTTCGGTTTCGAGGATGATCACGTTCGGCGTGGGCACCGTGCGATAATTTTCGATGGCGGCTGCCACGCCGCCCATTTGAACCGTGAGATGGGCCTTGCCGAGGCGGCGGTCTTCGCCCGCCGATCTCACGGCGAGTGCGGTTTCCACGGTCTCGCAAAAGGCCTGCACCGACACACGAGGTGCCGGAGCGATATAATCGTCTACGTGCGGTGTGTCGTCCGGCTGCTCTTCGGGATTTTGACGGGCGATGCTGATCATTTGCCTGTGTCGCTGAGTTTGGCCTTGTCGGCTTCGGGATAGATGGTCGTGGTCGAAGTACCCTTGCGATACTTTTCGAACGCGACGTTGCGCCGCGCCGTATAGGCCGGCGTTTCAGGCCGCGGCTGCTCAAGGTCCGACGGATTGTCGATCATCGCCGCGAGGTTGCGCTGGTTGGCGCAACCAAAATTGTGATACGGCTTGTTTTCGTTATAGCTGTCGTTCAAAAGCGAGGGTCCGAGATCCTCCGGCCACAGACCGCAGGGGCCGGCCACGGCCGAAATCCTTGGATAACTCAGCCTGATCGCCGCGAACGCTCTGGGGTCGTCCGGATGGTAATGACGCAACGTAATCCCGCGCGGCGGCACGCCGCCTGCTGCAAGTAGCGCCCGAATTTCCCGGAATGAATCCGCCGCAGCCCGTGCGTTCGGCGTGTCGACCGGCACATCGGCCACAATCGCACCGGTTCCTTCCTGAACCCATATATGTGCCAGTCCCATGACGTCGGCACGTTGCGGAGCGGACAGGCCGCCGCGTGCATGACCGACGAAAATAACGACTGAACGGTTGGCTTCCTGAACAGCGATCGGATGACGCAGGCGGTAGTCGTTGGGAACGCTCGCCGTCACGACTTCTCCGCCGGTATTCGTGCATGCACCGAGCGCAGCTGAAAGGCCAACGAGTGCGCTCAGCAGGCGCAGGGGTCGATGGCGATTGACCGGTGTTCTGTTTGTCATTGTTCCGTCCTCGTCCCGCGTTGGTCGGGAAGCCCCGTCTCAGTCGATGATGAAGCCAAAGTTGCCCTGATAGCTTCCAACCGCTTCGACGCGAGCGGGAAGGCCGTATATCCGGGTGATCTGGGCCAACAGGGTCGATTGGGAGTCCGACGCGGGCGCAAACCCGTCATCGGGGCGCGACAATTCTTTCTGCGCAACCGCCCGCACAACATAGGGCGTCACCAGAACCATTAGTTCGGTCTGGTTGTTGACAAAGTCCTGGCTCCTGAAGAGCGCTCCAAGAACGGGCACTTGATCCAGACCGGGCAATCCGTTGACGGCCTGCTTGGTCTGTTCCTGGATCAAGCCGGCCATCGCCATGGACCCGCCGGACGGGATTTCCAGCGTGGTTTCCGCGCGACGGGTCTTGATCGAGGGAATCGTCGTTCCACCGGCACCACCGGTCAAAGCGTTTTCGGCCGAGACTTCCGATACCTCGGTCATCACGTGCAGGCTGATCCGTCCCTCGGTCAGCACCACCGGCGTGAAGTTGAGCGAGATGCCGAATTTCTTGAAACTGACCGTCTGGACGCATTGTCCGATAGCGCCCGCCACCGTCGTTTGGCAGGTTACGCCGGTCGGAATTGGAAATTCGCCGCCGGAAATAAATGTCGCGGACTCGCCGGAGATTGCCGTCAGATTCGGCTCTGCCAGCGTCCGCACCACGCCAGCGTTCTCCATCGCGCGCATGGTAGCGGTTACCGAGGGCAGACCCTTGGTTAGGGCCGCCGCGGTCAAGGCGTTGCCAGGGACGAGCGGCCCATTGTTTGCGGTGAACGGGTTGGTATTGTTGAAATTTACCACCGCGGTGCCGAAATTCATGCTGGCACTGAGATCGACGCCCAATTGCTTGATGATCTCCCGCCGCACTTCCGCGACCGTGACCTTCAACATCACCTGATCGCGGCTGCGAACCACGATGGAGTTGACGACCTTGTCGGCACCGCCCACCAGTCGTGCTACGACATCGCCGGCTTGCTGCGCCTCGATCGGACTGGATACCGAGCCGGTCAGCATTACGCCGTCGCCGACGCCTTCGGCCTGGATTCCCGACATAGGCAGCATTTGCTTCAACGCGGCGCGCACGCCGTTGAGATCGCGTTTGACCGCGATGTCATAAGTCGCAAGCTGCTGGCCCTCGGAATCGAAGAACACGACGTTGGTCTGACCGACCGCCGCGCCAATGATGTAGGCGCGCTGCGGGGAGCGGACGACAGCATTTGCAATCTTGGGATCGGCGACCAGCACATCCTTGACGTCACGCGGGAAATCGACAATCACGGATTTGCCAATGCCGAGCGCTAGAAAACGTACTTTCTTTTGTCCGCCGGCGACAACCGGTGCAGCCTGGTCGTCATTGGCCACCACGGGCGTCAAGGCCGAATTAAGGATCAGCGCAACGGCGGCCGAAAACGACAGGGCGCGGACCACGAAAGTCCGCATTGTCAGCTGATTTCCCCTGCATTTCATATCGGACGTCCTTTCGGTCACTTCTGTATCGTCGCCGAGCTCGGTACGCCGTAGCGAACCACATTGAGGCTTTCGCCGCGCTTGGCAGCCTGATCGTCGGATCTGTTCTCGACCATGCTGACGTCGGCAATACTGCGCAGCGCCAGCGCCAGCGTGCCGGTCTGGCGCGCACGGGCGAGCGTCTCCGCCTGCTCGGGCTTCAGCTCGAGCGTCACGGTCTTGCCGACCACGTTGTTCTGGCCGTCTTTTTCCTTGGGAGCCTGATCGATCGCGAGAACGCGGACATTCGACAGGATGATTTCGGAGTTGACGATATCGGGCGAACCTGACCGGTCGGGGTTCTTCTCGCGCTTCGAAAGAATCACGTCGACCCGGTCGTTAGGCAGGATAAAGCCGCCGGCGCCGGTCTCGGGCGAGATTTCGGTCGAGATGGCGCGCATGCCGGTGGGCAGGATCGCCGCCATGAAGCCCGACCCGTTGGGCTTGACCAGTTTCGGCTCCCGGATCGGCTCGCCCGCGATAAAGGGGGCGCGCGCGATCGAGCCGACGATCTGGGTCGTCGCATCCGGCCGCTCGTTGCGGCGGATAAAACTGTTGCTTGCGGTCGCTGCCGGCCAGGTCTGCCACTGCATATCCTCAGGCGTCACCGCCTGGCCAAGACCGATGTCGGACTT
>JBGQCE010000169.1:0-7195 GCA_041495185.1 Bradyrhizobium sp. | reverse complement strand
GGAGAACAGAAATGACAGGGCGGCCAGCAGGAAATAAATGATTAGCGTGTTGAGAGCGATTGCGCCCGGGAACCATTTGCTCGGAAAATAATCGATCCAGGGTAATCCCAGCAGGACAGCGGGAAGACCTGCAAAGGTTCGGTGGTCGAAAAGCGGATAGGCGGCCGCGCAGGCAAACACCAGGAGGTAGATAATTGCTCCGATTGCCGCAAATCTTGATCGCATCACCGTCTCCCGAACAGCTTCTCGATATCCGCAAGTTTCAATTCCACGTAAGTGGGACGGCCGTGGTTGCACTGGCCGGAATTCGGCGTGTCTTCCATTTCGCGCAATAGCGCGTTCATCTCTTCCGGCTTGAGGATGCGGCCGGCACGGACCGAGCCGTGGCAGGCCATGGTGGCCGCGACATGCATTAAACGGCGCTCCAGCGGCAAGGCTTCATCCCACTCCGCCATGTGCTCGGCGAGATCGCGCAGCAATGATCCGGCATTGGTCTTGCCGAGCAGCGACGGCGTCTCGCGCACCGCGACTGCACCTGGCCCGAAGGATTCGATTGCAAGCCCGAACGATGCCAGCTCCTCGGCGCGCGCGATCAGCCGCTCTACTGTGGCCTCGTCGAGTTCGACGATCTCCGGTATCAGCAGAATCTGCCGCTGCACGCCATTGCGCGCCAACGACGCCTTGAGTTTCTCATAGACGATGCGCTCGTGCGCGGCGTGCTGGTCGACCACGATCAATCCGTCGCGAGTCTGCGACACGATATAGGTCTCGTGAATCTGCGTCCGCGCCGCGCCGAGCGGGCGATCGAGCAGATCGGCGGATGGTATTTCCTGAAAGCGTACATCGGCCGTGGGTGTGCCGACGTCGAACGCGGCTTGCCCCGGTTCGGCAAAGGCGGTTGCCGCCGAACCGCCGAAGGCAGGCCCCGGGCCTGCGGGATAGGCCGGCGAGCGCCGCCAGTCCCAATTGGCGCGCGGCGCAAATGACGGGCGGAACGAAGCGATGGCGGCGCCATCGCTGTTGGCGGCGGTGCGCTTGCCTTCGCGGGCAAGGCCTTCCTTCAGCGCGTGCACGATCAGCGCGCGGACGAGACCGGCATTGCGGAACCGCACCTCGGTCTTGGCGGGATGCACATTGGCGTCGACCTCGCCGGAATCGAGCGTCACGAACAGCGCCACCACGGGATGGCGGTCGCGCGGCAGATAATCGGAATAGGCTGCGCGCACCGCGCCGAGGATCAGTTTGTCGCGCACGGGACGGCCGTTGACGAACAGATATTGCCCGAGCGCGTTGGCGCGGGTCAGCGACGGCGCCGCGGCGAAGCCTTCGACGATCACGCCGTCGCGCTCGGCGCGCACCTCGATGGCGCACTTACGAAAATCCGCCCCCAAAATATCGCCGAGCCGCGTCAGCCGGCCGCTGGCGCCGGGCAGCGCCGCCGCCCAGGTGACGGGCGCGCGTTCCTCGCCGGCCAGCGTAAAAGCGATATCGGGCCGCGCCATCGCGAGGCGGCGGACCACCTCGCGGATCGCCTCGGCCTCGGTGCGGTCGGTCTTGAGAAATTTCAGGCGCGCCGGTGTCGCGTAAAAGAGATCGCTGACTTCGACGCGGGTGCCCTGAGAAAGCGCCGCCGGCATGATGTCGGATTTCACCCCGCCTTCGACGCCAAGCGACCAGGCATGCGGCTCGCTTGCGTGGCGGGTGGTGATGCCGAGCTTCGCTACCGCGCCGATCGAGGGCAGCGCCTCGCCGCGAAACCCCAGCGTGCGAATCGCCAAGAGATCTTCGTCGTCGAGCTTGGAAGTGGCATGGCGATCCACCGCCAGCGCAAGATCGCGCGAGGTCATGCCGCTGCCATCGTCGGTAATCCCGATCCGCCGCCGGCCGCCACCATCGGTGAAGACGTCGATCCGGTTGGCGCCGGCGTCGATGGCGTTTTCCACGAGCTCCTTGACCACGCTCGCGGGACGCTCGACCACTTCGCCGGCGGCGATGCGGTTGACGACCTGTTCGGGGAGCTGGCGGACCGGCATGGCGTTGAGCGACTCGCGGACTGGGAACCTCAATCTAGGAGCTTTTGCCTGATGGCGGGAGGGCGGCGGCGGCCAAACTCAGGGGGTTTCGTCACCTCTCCCCGTTGTTCACGGTGGCAAGAGCCGTCACTCCCCGGATGCTGCGCAGCGCAAAAGAACGGGCGGCAGGTCGAAAACTACAAAATTGCCTCGATGCCCTTGCGTCTGATGACGTCGAGCAGAACAAGCGCGGGGCCGGTCGGACGCTTTGCGCCGCGTTCGAGTTGTGACACGTAGCCCACCGTCAGTTTTAGGTAGTGAGCAAAAACTGCTTGGCTTAGGTGCGCCTTCTCACGCATCGCTCGAATTTCCCTACCCGATAGCGCAACGGCGGTGGAAGCTGTAAGTCCTTCTCCCAAGTGGCGCATGGTAATTTTCTCATGGGCAGTCTTACTCATGAGGCCGCTCGCGCGCATATCCTGCGCGGCCTCCAGCAGTTCCTCAGTCAGCCGACGCTTTGCTTTTGTTTTCTTCGCCATATTTCACCTCTATTAAAAGTCCGTCCTTTAGCGTCTGCGCGATTTTCTTGTCATCAGCGGCGAACCACGACGCTACGATCTCTCGCAGCGTCGTCAGTTGTTTGTCGTCGATGTTGTCGCGTTCATTTTTAGCGAACCCGAACAGAAAGATTGCGCGATCTGACCGGAATCCGATCAGCATCCGAAATCCGCCTCTCTTGCCCTGCCCCGGGCCTCGCGACCCGTTGCTTGATAAGGCCGCCACCGAGATCGGCATCTATCAATGCCGCAGGAATATTGCGATTTTTTGAAGCGGACAGGGTAGTGCTGCCGCTCCGCTGCGCCGTTGCCGGACGATGCTCCGTACTGTCGAAGAGGCATTGCACCGCGGTTCGGGAGACGTCGTTCAATCGTCGAAGCCGCCCGAGCCGCGCTTCGCCTTGACGTCGCTGCGGCGCTTTTTGCCTTCCAGCCGGCGCTGTTTCGATCCCAGCGTCGGCCGGGTCGGGCGCCGCGGGGTCGGCCGCGTCACGGCCTCGCGCAGCAGTTCGAGCAGGCGGTCGATCGCATCGGAACGGTTGCGCTCCTGGGTTCGGAAGCGCTGCGCATGGATCACGATCACGCCGTCCTTGGTCATGCGCTGGCCGGCTAGTCGATGAAGCCGCGCCGCGATATCAGGCGCCAGCGTTACCCGGCGCGTATCGAAGCGCAATTGCGCGGCGGTCGAGAGCTTGTTGACGTTCTGTCCGCCCGGTCCGGAGGCACGGACGAAGCTGATCTCGATGTCGTTCTCGTCGATCGTGAGGTCGCGGGAAATCCGCAGCATGGCGTCACCGGAGGCCGGGATGATCCCTACGGGAATCGGGCAAGCGCAAGATAGCTGTTTTGCGAGGAGTTTGCTTTGCCGCGAACTCAATTCGTTCCCTCTCCCGCTTGCGGGGGAGGGTTAGGGTGGGGGCAAGCCGCAACGGCAGTGCGTGTGGCGGCCCCCTCTCCAACTCTCCCCCGCAAGCGGGGGAGAAGGTAGAATTGTCGTGTGGCGACTGCGTGCCAATTAAATGGAATTCAATTCGCCGAAGGCGGGGCAGCCGCAGGTTGGGCCGCGGCTTGCGGGGCGCGGCCGACAATGACGGTGAGCAGGCCCTGGCTCCATAACCGCTGCGCAGCCTTCCTGGCGTCGTCGAGCGTCACGGCATCGACGATGGCGTTGCGCTTTTCGATGTAGTCGATCGGAAGCTTGTCGAGCTGGTATTGCAGCAGCGCCGCCGCCAGCTTCGATGAGGTGTCGAGCGCCAGCATTTGCGAGCCCTTGAGATAGGATTTCGCCTCATCCAGTTCCTGCTGGGTCGGGCCGTCTTCGGCCATGCGGCGGATTTCCTTGTTGACGGCATCGACCGTCTCGCCGGCGCGGTCGGCGCGGGTTCCGGTATTTCCGACGAACAGCGCGGAGTGTTCCGCCCACAGCAGCGATTCATAGACCGAATAGGCAAGACCGCGCTTTTCGCGGACTTCGTGGTAGAGCCGCGACGACAGCCCGCCGCCGCCGAGAATGTGGTTGACGACATAGGCGGCCATGAAATTCGGATCGTGGCGATTGAAGCCGGGGCCGCCGAACGTCACCACGGTCTGCGGCACGTCGAGCGGAATGAAGGCGCGCTGCGGCGGCTTGGCCGCCTCAATGTCGGCGACCGGCGTAAGGCTCGATTTGGCCGGCAATCCGCCGAACGTCGTATCAAGCAATTTGCCGAGCGTGGCCGGGTCGACATCGCCGACCACCGCGATCCTCAGCGTATCCCTGGCCACTACGCCGCGCACATAGTCCTTCATGTCGGCGACATCGATCTTCGACACGCTTTCCAGAGTGCCGTTGGCCTGCCGGCCATAGGGGTGGTCGCCAAAGGCCACTTCCAGGAACTTGCGGGTGGCAAGCGAGGTCGGATTGGAGGTGTCGCGCCGCAGGCCGGAAATCACCTGCGCGCGAATGCGCTCGACGTCGGCGCTGTCGAAATGCGGCGACGTCAGCGACATCCGCAGCAGATCGAAAGCCTCGTCCCGGTTATCCCTCAGCATCCGCAGCGAGCCGCGGAAATAGTCCCGCGTCGAACTGAAGCTCAATTCGATGGCGCGGCGCTCGAGGCGTTCGTGGAACGTCTTGGAATCCAGATCGCCCGAGCCTTCATCGAGCAGACCGGCGACCAGATTGCCGACGCCGGACTTGTCGGCCGGGTCCTGTGACGCACCGCCGCCGAACGCGTACTCCATCGCGATCAGCGGTACGGTGGCATCCTGCACGAACCAGGCCTCGATGCCGCCGGGTGAAATCAGATGCTGGATCCTGGCCGCGGCGTGCGAAGGCGTTGACGAAAGCGGCAACATCGCCAGGCAGGCGGCAACCATGAATGCGATGCGCCGTGCGCAATTCCGGGGATAGATCACGAGCGCTTCTCCTCGCGTTTCGGCGCGGCGTCCTTGATCAGATAGCCGGTCACCGATCGCTTCTTGTCGAGCCATTTTTGCGCGGCGGCGCGGACCTGTTCGGCGGTAACGGCGCGAATGCGGTCCGGCCAGCTCCGGATTTCGTCGATGCTCAGACCGGTGGTAAGCCCGCCGCCATACCAGCGCGCCAGCGTCGCCTGGTTGTCCTGGGCGTAGATCGCCTCCGCAATCAGCTGGGTCTTGACGCGTTCGAGATCCTCAGTGCGAACCGGGTTTTGCCCGACATCCGATATCACGCGGTCGATTGCCTGCTCGACCTGCGCGAACTCGACGCCGGGTTTGGGCGAAACCGAGATCGAGAACTGCGTGGCGTCCAACGAGGTGCCCTGATATCCGGCGCCGGCGGTGATCGCGAGCGGCTTGTCGACCACCAGTGCGCGATAAAGATAGGAATTGCTGCCGCCGCCCATCAATTGCGCAAGCACGTCGAGCGCCGGGCTTTCTCCGGCCGCGGCGGTGACGGCGGACGGAACCAGATAATAGCGCTTCACGCTGGGTTGTTCGACTCTGGGGTCGGACAGCGTCACGGTGCGCGGTGCGGCGGGCTCTGGCTCCTGCGGACGAAGCCGCCGCGCGGGAATCGCGGGCTGTGCGGCGATTTCGCCGAACGTCCGCTCCACCATCGGGCGGACATCGCTAGCGTCGACGTCGCCGGCGATCACCAGCGTCGCGTTGTTCGGCGCATAGAAGCGTTTGTAGAACGCCAGCGCATCTTCGCGGTCGAGCTTCTCGATTTCCTGGTGCCAGCCGATCACGGGGCGGCCATAGGGGTGATTGAGATACAGCGCCGCCATGATCTGCTCGGTCAGCCGCGCCTCCGGGTTGTTGGCGACCCGCATGTTGAATTCCTCGAGCACGACGTCGCGTTCCGGCAGCACGTTTTCGTCCTTGAGGATCAGGCCGGTCATGCGGTCGGCCTCGAACTCCATCATCTTGGCCAACTGCTCGCGCGGCACACGCTGGAAGTAGCCGGTATAGTCGGTCGAGGTGAAGGCGTTCTCGTTGCCGCCGATCCGAAGCACGGTCTGGGAAAATTCGCCGGCCGGATGCTTGCTGGTGCCCTTGAACATCAAATGTTCGAGAAAGTGCGCGAGGCCGGATTTACCTGCTGTCTCGTCGGCGGAACCGACCTTGTACCAGATCATCTGCGTGACGACCGGCGTGCGGTGATCCGGGATCACCACAACTTGCAGGCCGTTGCCGAGGGTAAAGGTGGCGGGAGGCGCCGATGTCAACGTGGTCTGGGCGAGAGCGTCGCTCGCGGAGAGTGCAGATGCCGAGAGCAGGAGGGCGAAGACAGAGGCAGCGAAGCGGCGTGAGGACATTATGACCTGTCTGGAAGCCCGAACCCAAGCGTTCGGGATGAAGCCCCCGGATCGTACACCGCGCGGGTCTCGCTGGGCGTCACGAAGCAGAGAGCAAAGCGCCTGGCTGCGCCAACGGTCCTCACGGGGAGGAAGCGGAGCCGATGTCAGCGTCAGCGCTCCTTGCCGGTCATGACGTCGTATCCCCCCTTGTTCAGCGATTCCTTGGGCCCGGTTCCGTAGGCATAGTTCGGCGAGGGCGTCTGGTATCCAGCCGGAGGCTCGACCAGCGACTGCCGCGGCGGCTCGCCCTTGAACTCCGTCGTCTCGGCCTTGTTGCCGCCGAACAGTTTGCTCAAGCTGCCGTTATAACCGAGCTGCGACGGGCTCAGGATCGGGTTGTTGGTGACGCCGGGCTGGACCGGATCGTTGCTGGTGCGGGCCGGAGCGGCGGTCTTGCCCACCGCGAGCTCGCTCGGCGTCAGGAGACGGCTCGATTCGCGAGGATCCTTGTTTTGTTTCTTGCGGGCCGCAATGGCGGCCTTGCGCCGGGCTTCATCCGGATCTTTCGGCCAGTTCGCGTCCTTCACTTCCTTCGATGCGATCTCCGGCGGTGGCAAATCGATTTTTGGAGGCACTACCAGCGGAGACCGCTCGCGATATTCGATGCCCCGGTTTTCCATATTGGTGCCGCCGATCCCGGCCATGATGCCTTCGATGATCTTCTCCTCGAAGGTCTTGTCATCCTCCTCGTCGTCGCCTGCACGGGCGGCTCCGGCCGTCATCACCAGACCGATGCCGAGTGCAACGACGGCGAGCCGCAGGGCGCGCGTCAGCGCTCTCGACGAAATCCGTACAATCCAGC
>JBGQCE010000168.1:0-7222 GCA_041495185.1 Bradyrhizobium sp. | reverse complement strand
AGATACCGAGCTCCGACGGCGTCATCGACAACGCTCGCCGTAACCATTGGCCCTTCGCGGACGGCAAGCAGCGCGCCGCCAGAAGGCACCCTCGTCAAAGAGGGTGTGGGGCGTACCCATAGGACAAGCGCGACGAGCGCGGATACTGCGGACCAGACAAGAGCGGCTCTGCGGAGCGGAACCAACAGCAGGTAACCCAGCGCTACAGGAATGAGTGCGGTCCACGCGCCAAAAGCCGGAATGAGAAACTGCGCCGTCAGTAGCGGCGCCATCGAGGCTCCGATGCTATTGATGCCGACCGCCCATCCCAACGAGCCACGCTGGTCGCGTGTCCGCTGCGCCAGAAGACCGAACAGTGCTCCCATCGCGGCTGACGGCACCAGGAAGAGCGCCATCGCGACAGCCAGTTCTCCGGCGACCCCGCCCTCGATCGCGGTTGCGGCGATGCGGGCGATATGGGGCGTGAGAAAGGCCGTCGTCAGACAGGCGAGAGCTGTCCCGGCGAGCAGCCAGCCCAGGCTTGCATCCTGGACCCGGCGTCCGGCGCGCTGCCACGCGAGTCCTCCCGCCGCCGTGCCGAGTAAATAGGCCGCCAGCAACCCCGCGAACGTGTAGATCGTGTCTTGCATCACCTGCACCGCGAGCCGTACGACAAGGACCTCGAAGGCGATTCCAAGCAGGCCGGTAGCGAACAACGTGATCGTCAGGCGCGGCCCTCCGATGATTTCGGATGCCGCTTCGTCGGCTTCCGCCGGCGCCTGACCAGCCGCCGATCCCGGCGCGAGCATGCCCAGGGCGCACAAGGCGTTCACTCCGGCAAGACAAACGAGCGTGCCGGAAAGCCCCCATGCGGGCAGCAGAAAGAAAGTGGAGATCAATGTGCCAGCGACAGCGCCAATGGTGTTCGCGCCGTACACACCGGCGCTGACGCGGGAATCACCACGAGCTTCCCTCACGATCCGTTCAAGCGCCGTCAACGTTCCGCCCATCGCCACGGTCGCTGGCAGCAGCACCAACGTCGGCAGTGCAAAGCTGGCCGCCCAAAGCAGGGCGGGCGCAGGCTCGGTGCCGAGGAGCGGGGACAAGGCTCGGCCAGCGACGGGCAGCAGCCAGACACAGATCAAGCCCCAAAGCCCGATCACAGCCTCCATTGCCGCGTACGCCGTTCGTGGTGACTTGGCGCGCCGGATCGGCCGGTCGAGGGCAAAGGCGCCAAGCGCCAGCCCAGCGAAGAACCCGGCAACCGCGCCCAGCACCGCCATCATCTCGCTCCCGAGCGTGAGGCTCAACTGCCGCGTCCACACGATCTCGTAGCCGAGGCCTGCAAAACCGGACGCCGCTACGATCGGCATCAACACCCAGCCGGAATCAATTCGCTGGTGAAACGGCGCCCTTGGCACCGCGACGGTTCGAACTTTCGAAGCGAAGCGTTCACCCGAAGCCATCGCGCTGCCGTCTGGATCGGATTGCATAGTCGTCATCCTTGGCTCGAAGATCCACGCAGCCGTGTGGCTGCCCTGAGCAGCGCAATCATCTCATGTCCGTATGTAAGCCGCAGCGCAAGCGCCGGGTGCTAATACTTCTCGGTAAGCTTGCTACAAGTCTCCGAAATCCCGACCCGCGGTCAATCCCCGCTCTGTGTCAGAAATTCTCATATTTTATGACGGTCATTTGACAGCGACGCCGAATGGCTTTGCACGAGATCGATGTCATAAATCGTCATCGCATCTTGTCTAAATAAATATCTCAGGTTCACGGAAAGAGGCCCTATGGCTTTGGGTTCGAGCAGTGCATTGTCGAATCGACGCGCCGACCGCCGAAGGTCGCGCAATAAGGCACGACTGCGATTGACCTCCTGTGGTCTTGCGGCCCTCGGTCTTCTCGCGGCAGGCCTTCTCGCAGTCAGTCCGGTTGCCTATCCGATGGCGGTGCTTGCGCATCAGAGTCCGCCGGCATCGCCGCAGGCGGCTTCCGCGTCCGAGCCTCCGGAGGCCGCACAACATACTCCTCCACTGACGCCTTCGCAGGCGGTCCCGCTCCCCGGGGAAGCCGCCCCTTCAATCGCGGCCGACAGTGCAAAATCAAGCAAAGCGGCGCCGTATTCGCTGCGCGAACTCTCTCCCTGGTCGATGTTCATGTCGGCCGATGTCATCGTCAAGGTGGCGATGATGGCGCTGGCGCTGGCGTCGCTGGCGACCTGGACAATTTTTTTCGCGAAGACAATCGAGCTTTTACTTGCGCGGGATCGGCTTGGCGGCGCGCTCGATCGGATCGGCGGCTCGAGGTCCCTGGACGAAGCCCAACTCGCGATTGGTCCGACAAAAACGTTGCTGCAGCCGTTGCTTGCCGCGGCGACGCAGGAAATCCGGATGTCGGACGGGATGTCGAGCGACAGCGGCGTGAAGGAACGCGCTGCCTCGCGCCTTTCCGAGATCGTCCGCGCCGAGGCTCGCGCGATACAGCGTGGCATAGGCGTTTTGGCGACCATCGGCGCGACATCACCGTTTGTCGGACTGTTCGGGACTGTCTGGGGTATCATGAACAGCTTTATCGGGATTTCAAAATCGCAGACGACCAATCTCGCGGTTGTCGCGCCTGGTATTGCGGAAGCCTTGCTCGCAACCGCGATCGGTCTCGTCGCGGCGATCCCTGCGGTCGTGTTCTACAATCACCTTACCCGGACGACGAAACGCTATCTTGAACTGGTGGGACGTTCGTCAGGGGCGGCCGCGCGGTTGCTGTCGCGCGATCTCGACCGCGCCCAAGGCGTCATGATCTCGCGCGCGGCGGAGTGACCCATGGCCACGTCGATCTCGGAGCGACACCTTGATGATGAGGATGATTTTGCTGAGACGCATGAAATCAACGTCACGCCATTCATCGATGTCATTCTGGTTCTGCTGATCATTTTCATGGTGGCTGCGCCGTTATCGACCGTTGACCTGCCGATTGATCTGCCGTCGTCGAGCGCCACACCACAAAGGAAACCGGACAAGCCGACCTACGTGTCCATCACATCGGATCTTGCGGTCGCGATCGGAGAAACCCCGACCGGACGTGCCGATCTGGTGCGCGCGCTCGACGCCGCGGACAGGAACAAGGAGCGCATCATTTTTCTGCGCGCCGATCGCATGGTGCATTATGGCGATCTGATGGAGATGCTCGAACTGTTGCGCGCCGGCGGCTATTCGAGGATTAAGCTGGTGGCACTCGAGAATGCCGCGCAAGCTCCAGCCAGTCCAAGTCCTTGAGCGGCCATAACGGATGACCGATCTCTGCAGCACACATCAGGCTTCGCGCCGGCTCTGGGGGCTCGCGGCGTTCGGTGCCCTGGCGATTCATGCAGCCGGTGCGGGGTTGGCGGTGGTGCAGATGCAATCCGAAAATCGCGACGCGGCGTTCGGGGCATCCGCGATCGAAATCGGACTGGAGATGACCTCACCCAGCCTCGATGCAGCCGATTTGCCGCCCGGCCCAGATACACAGGTGTCGATCGCATCGCCTGCGATTGTCGAGCATAACTCGGCGGTAGCGGAAGCCGACCATCCGAAAGCGGAGCCGACCGAGACCGGGATTCCCGATTGGGAAGCAGCGCCAGAAGACCCGGTGAGGCAGAAGCAGGACGATCCGAGAATTGTGGCGGTCCAGGCGTCGGCTTCACCGGAGTCGGTTGCCGTAGACGCGACGACCATGCCAAGCCATGACGCTTTCCAGCAAGCGCTTCGCTCGGTCGCGCCGGCGCCGGGAATTGGAGAAAGCGCACGCCGCGCGCGTGCGACCTGGCAAAAGGAATTGCTGTCGCACCTCGACAAGCATAAGCGCTATCCGGCGGGCCGGGCAGCCAGGTCCGCCGAAATCGTCGTCAACTTTGTTATCGACCGCATCGGCCATGTGATGTCGATCAGCATCGTGAAGGGGTCCGGCGATGCTGCCTTCGATGAGGCGGCGCTTGCAATGGTCCGCCGGTCGGACCCGATGCCGCATCCGCCGCCGTTGGTTGCAGACCAGGGCTTGACCTTCAGCCTGCCCGTGATCTTCGGAGCTGGCGGACGGAGCTGATTGAAAGTCGCGGACAACCCCTTCGTGGGCCTTTAAACGCCATGATGAGGTTTCCGCACCTGCCTGGGATAAAAAAGGAGGTGTCATCAAACAGTCATCATCTGTATCTGCGCATCGCCGCGGTTTTGCTGCCGCTCAATCGATTGGAACGGCATCTGCGTGCGCATGATCAACACCGATTGACCCGACCATATCGCGTATGCAAGCGTGGAGAGATCATTGACATGCGAATTTGATACGAGCCGCGGCCTGGTGCGGTCTGCTTGAATCGGTGGAGTGGAGCGGTGGCGTGTCGCGTGGTTTGCTGAGACTGGTCTTCGGTTTGGTTCTGATGCTGGCGCTGACGCAGGCACCGCCGGCCCAGACCCAATCTCCGGCAGAGCCCGGCGAAGCCGCGTCGTTCGACCTGCCGGCCATCACCGTCCCTGCGCCCAAGCAACTGCCGAAGCCGCATCAACCGCGCAACCGCAGTACACGGAGTACCGCGCCATCCTCCCAACAGCGGCCTTCGCCCAATCCTGCGACCGGGCCGGCGACAACTGTGTCTGGTGCAGCGAATGTGGGTTCGGGACCCGTCAGCCAACCGAACATGGCCAGCCAGATCACGGTTGACGGCGAAGCACTGAACGCGCGTCCGGCTGCGCGCCCAGGGGAAATTCTCGAGGCCGTGCCCGGACTGATTGTGACGCAACATAGCGGCGAGGGCAAAGCCAACCAGTATTTTCTGCGAGGCTACAATCTCGACCACGGCACCGATCTGGCGATTTCTGTCGACGACGTGCCGGTCAACATGCGCACCCATGCGCACGGTCAGGGCTATGCCGATCTCAACTGGCTGATGCCGGAAACCATCAACACGCTGGATATCCGAAAGGGCCCCTATTTTGCCGACGAGGGCGACTTCGCCTCGGCGGGTAATCTTCACATCAGCCTCATCGACCTCACGGACAAGAGTGTTGCCCAGGTCACCGCTGGCAGCTTCGGTTACAAGAGATTCTTCGGCATGGGATCGACCAGAGTCGGCGACGGCACGCTGCTCGTTGCCGGCGAGGCCGGTGCCTACAACGGACCATGGGTCAATCCGGACGACGTGCGCAAGTTGAACGCCCTTGTGCGTTACACGCAGGGAACGGCACTGGACGGATTCTCTGTCACCGCCATGGGCTATTCCAATCGATGGAATTCGACCGATCAGATCCCGCAGCGCGCCATCTCGTCGGGACAGCTCCCGCTTTACGGCGCGGAAGACCCGACCGATGGTGGCAACACCGACCGCTTCGCGTTATCGGCGCGGGTCGCGGGCGCTGATGATGCCGGATCTTGGAAAGCCAACGCGTTTGCGGTCAGGAGCGGGCTCGATCTGTTCAACAACTTTACGTATTTTCTCGCCAATTCAGTTTTCGGCGACCAGTTTCATCAGCGCGACGACCGTGTCATGGCTGGCGCCAATGCGTCGCGTACCTTCAATGGGTCGTTTGCCGGCCGGCCGATGGAAACCACTTTCGGCATCCAGTCGCGCTATGATGCCATCAACCTTGCGCTCACCGACACCTTCCAGCGAACTTTCCTGTCGAACGTCCGCAGCGACAGGGTGGGAGAAGCCAGCGTCGGGATGTACGCTCAAAACACGATGCACTGGACCGACTGGTTGAAGACCACGCTGGGCTGGCGCGGCGACTATTATGACGTCAGGGTCACCTCATTGTTCGACGCCAACAACTCCGGAAAGGCCAGCGCCGCGATCGGCAGTCCGAAATTCACCGTGGTTGTCGGCCCGTTCAATAAGACCGAACTGTTCGCCGGCGCGGGTCTGGGCATGCACAGCAACGACGCCCGCGGCGCCACCATCACCGAAGACCCCACCGATCCGAGCGCGAAGCTGTCGGCTTCGCCCTTGCTGGTGCGGACAAAGGGAGCCGAGGTTGGGGTTCGCACCAAACTCGTCCCCGGTCTCAATTCTTCGGTCAGTCTGTTTCTCCTCGATCAGGCGTCCGAGATCGTCTTCAGAGGCGACGCCGGCGATACCTCGGCGAGCCGGGCAAGCCGGCGTTACGGGGTGGAATGGACCAATACTTACCGGCCGATGCCGTGGCTTAAGCTCGACGCTGATCTTGCGCTGACCCACGCCCGGTTTGTGGGACACGACAGCGATCAGGCCGCGATTTACGATTCGCTGGCCGGATTTCCGCAGGCGCAAACCGGTAACGCGCCCGGCAACTACATTCCCAACGCGCCCGCGATGGTGGCGTCGGCAGGCATCACGGTCGGCGAAAAGATCGGCTGGTTCGGCGCGCTACGCTGGCGTTATCTGGCGTCGAGCCCGCTCACCGAAGACAATGCCTTCCGCTCACAGCCAACCAGCCTCTTCAATGGGCGTGTGGGCTACCGGACTGATAACGGCTGGCGGATTCAGCTCGATGTGCTCAATCTGCTCAACACCAAGACCAATCAGATCTCCTACGCCTACGGCTCGCTGATCAAGACCGACAGCCTGTACAATCTCTGCTACCCGGCGCAGATCGCGCCGGCAGCGGTGTGTCAGAATGGCGTCATGGATTACGTCGTGCATCCGGCCGAACCCCTTGCGGTCAGACTCACGGTCGCCGGAACCTTCTAGTCACCTCGTTCACTGAATTTTAGCGTCGCTGCGCCGAACCGAACATCAAGCCAAGGCCGAGGCGCATTGTGTTGATGCAAGCAGGCGCGCCGTATGACGCGCGATCATCGTCTCTTCGTTGGTTTGGATGACAAGGACGCGGACGCGTGAACGCTCCGAAGAGACGATCATCTCGCCCGCCTGATTGCGTGTCTCGTCCAGTTCGATGCCAAGCTATTCGAAGCCCCGGCAGATCCGCTCCCGGTTGCGCCACGCGTTTTCTCCAATGCCGCCGCAGAAAACCAGGGCATCGAGACCCGAGAGGTTGCGGTCATCGCGCCGAGCTCGCGGCGGTGGATGGGTTGCCGTCGGGGGGCGGGACAGTCTCTGGTGCGTTGTGCGGCCCGGCCGGCGGCCCTCGCCGATTGGGAGAGCGATGAGTTAGTGACGAGCGCTGACTACGTCCGCCCGATCTGACAACACGCTGAACTTTGGACGTCTGCCGTGGATCGAGACTATCTTAAATGCGACATCGAAATAGTCGGCGTCTCAAAGCTCCAACTTCTT
>JBGQCE010000167.1:0-7263 GCA_041495185.1 Bradyrhizobium sp. | reverse complement strand
GATGATTCGCGCATCGCGGGAACGATCAAATACCGCCGCGTCTCATCGCCGGAGGAATTCGAGCAGGAACTCGCCCCCGCGCTGGCGCACTGGTTCAATCACCAGACCCACCACAGGGGCCATGTCCACGCTTTGCTGACCGGCCTCGTCGGCAAGGCGCCGGAACTCGATCTGTTGTATTTCCAGCGGCTGTCGGCGAGGTCCGCCGCCTGAAATCACGGAAACTTCACCGCCCGAACGTAGGGTTGTGACGCGCCGGCTTTGCCCCGGTGGAGCGAATGCAGCAAAACCCGAGCATTCTGGCGCCGTGAATTGCCCCTAATATATTGAAGGCGCGCGTTTTATTCGCATCAAGCGAATTCCACTCCGGCCCAAAACACGCTACGACTTCGGGTCAGCGAGCAAGCGTGGCACCGGCGGCGGCAGTTCGCTTAAGGCGCCGTCGCCGTGGGATCGTAATTCGAGGTCTAGATGCTGGAAGCAATACGCAGGGCGATCTCGTTTCTGCGCCAGAAGCAAATCCTGCATAAGCTAGGTGTTGCGGTTAGCGTCACGGTCATCGGGATCGCGTGCTACGTGCTTTACCATATGCTCCGGGGCATCGACGTCGACGAGGTCGTCGAGGCCATCAAGCAGACCGAGCCCCGCTCGATCGCGCTGGCGGCGTTGTTCGTGGCAGCCGGCTATTTCACCCTGACATTCTACGACCTGTTCGCGGTTCGGGCGATCGGCCACACCAACGTTCCCTATCGCATCAACGCGCTCGCCGCCTTCACCAGCTATTCGATCGGCCATAATGTCGGCGCCAGCGTCTTCACCGGTGGCGCGGTGCGCTATCGCATCTATTCCGCCTGGGGATTGAACGCGATCGACGTCGCAAAAATCTGCTTCCTGGCCGGCCTGACGTTCTGGCTCGGCAATGCCGCGGTATTGGGATTGGGGATCGCCTATCATCCCGAAGCGGCCGCCGCGATCGATCAGCTCCCGCCCTGGCTGAACCGCGTGGCCGCGGTCGCCATTATTCTGGGGCTGTTGGCGTATGTGGCCTGGGTCTGGGCGCAGCCGAGGAGGGTCGGCCGCGGGCCCTGGACCGTGGTGCTGCCGGGCGGTCCGCTGACGCTGTTGCAGATCGCGATCGGAATTGTCGATCTCGGCTTTTGCGCACTGGCGATGTACGTGCTGGTGCCGGACGAACCCAACCTCGGCTTCGTCGTGGTCGCGGTCATTTTTGTCTCGGCGACGCTATTGGGCTTCGCCAGCCATTCCCCCGGCGGGCTCGGCGTGTTCGATGCCGCCATGCTGGTCGGCCTGTGGCAGATGGACCGGGAAGACCTGCTCGCGGGGATGCTGCTGTTTCGCGTCCTCTATTATATTGCGCCGTTCGTCATATCTGTAATCCTGCTGACGTTTCGGGAAGTTGTGCTCAGCGCGCGGACCAAGCGCTTGCGTCAGGCGGCGCCGGGGCTCGACGCCAAGCCGGCGCGCGAAACCGCCTATGTGCGAGAGCGTGGCGATACTGGCGCCTGACGAGCGAGACCAGAACGGGGAGAGAACCGGCCCGATGGCGATAGACGCTCCTTCTTCTTCCTTCTTTTCGCCGTGGCCCGATCGGCTGCGGCACTCGGCCATTATTCTGCTGGTCGCCGGTCTGGCGCTCGCCGTCGTGGTCGTGTTCGGCGAACTGTCGCTGGTTCGCGCCGCCGCGGTTTTTATATGCATCGGCGCGGCCGCGCTGGTGCCGTGGCGATTGCACAATGCGGTGGCGTCGCATGAAGATGTCCGCGGGATCAACCCGATCGAAACCGCTGCCGTCAGCGCGATTGTTGCCGGCATGCCGGACCCCGCGGTGCTGCTCGACCGCGCCGGCCGCGTCATTCACCTCAATGCCGCCGCGGCGCAGCTCGCGCCGGCGCTGCGCAAGAACGAACTGGCCCAGTTCGCATTGCGCTCGCCGGAAATCATCACCGCGCTCCGCGAAGCCATCGCGACCACGGAAACCCGCCGCGCGACCTATCTCGATCACGTGCCGGTCGATCGCTGGATGGAATTGATCATCACGCCGGTACCGGTGCCGACCCTGTTCGGCGGCACCGACCAATGCATGCTGATGACATTCCACGATCAGACGCCGCTGCGCCGGGTCGAGGAAATGCGCGCCGACTTCGTCGCCAATGCCAGTCATGAATTGCGCACGCCGCTCGCCGCGCTGTCGGGCTTCATCGACACACTGCAGGGGCCGGCGAAGGACGACGCCAGGGCGCGCGAGCGCTTTCTCGGCATCATGCATGCGCAGGCGACGCGAATGGCGCGCCTGATCGACGATCTGTTGTCGCTGTCGCGGGTCGAACTCTCCGCCCATGTCCGCCCCGACACGCTTGTGGATATCGTGCCGATCATCCGCCAGGTCGCCGACGGGCTGGAGCCCTTAGCGCGGGAGCGTCAGGTCACGATCGATATCGATCTGCCGGACGCGCCGGTCTTGATCGCCGGCGATCGCGAGGAGCTGCTGCGGCTGTTCGAGAACCTGATCGAGAACGCGCTGAAATACGGCGCCTCCGGCGGCAAGGTGATTGTCTCGCTGATTTCGGCGATGTCGGGCGAGGGCGCCCCGGAAGTTCGCGTCATGGTGCGCGATTTCGGCCCCGGCATCGCGCCGGAACATTTGCCCCGGCTCACCGAGCGGTTCTATCGGGTCGATGTCGGCGAAAGCCGGGCGCAGGGCGGAACGGGGCTCGGTCTATCGCTGGTTAAACATATTGTTAACCGTCATCGCGGCCGGCTTTTGATCGAAAGCGTGCCGAAACAGGGTGCGACCTTCACCGTCGCTTTTCCCCAGGCGAAGACTCCGGCAGTGGACTAAATCCGAGCGATTTCAATCGCTTGACTGTGTCATCCAGCTGTCACCCAAACATCATAAAACGTTGGTCGCCAGCTCGTACGGCATCGAGCCTAGATCGAGACAGACGTCGATGGAACGGCGAACTCTAGCAGCCGGCTTTTTGATCGGATTTGTCTTGGTGACTAGCTACCTGCTGTATGTCGTGAGCAATGGTCTGCCGTTCTAGCGCGGACGATCTTCGAACGAACAAGGCAGGAGTTGACGATAAAGGGCATGGACCTCGTTCATACCAGGAGAAAATCATGAAATTTCTTAAGATGACTTTCGCTGCCGGGTTGGTCGCCGCATCGACACTACCGGCCCTCGCCCTGGATATCTCTGGCGCGGGCGCTACTTTTCCTTACCCGATCTACGCCAAATGGGCCGATGCCTACAAGAAAGAGACCGGCAACGGGATGAACTACCAGTCGATCGGCTCCGGCGGCGGCATCAAGCAGATCCAGGCCAAGACGGTGACCTTCGGTGCGTCGGATATGCCGTTGAAGCCTGAAGAACTGACCAAGGCTGGTCTTGTTCAATTCCCGACCGTGGTCGGCGGCGACGTGCCGGTGGTCAATCTCGATGGCATCAAGTCCGGCGAGCTCAAGCTCGATGGCACGACGCTGGCAAGGATTTTCCTGGGCGAGATCAAATCCTGGGATGATGCTGCCATCGCCAAGTTGAATCCTTCGGCCAAGTTGCCCAAGCAGGCGATCGTTGTGGTTCACCGTTCCGATGGATCGGGCACGACCTTCATCTGGACCGACTATCTTTCGAAGGTCAGTGCAGACTGGAAATCCAAGGTTGGTGCGAACACCTCGGTCGAATGGCCGGCCGGCATCGGCGCCAAGGGTAATGAAGGCGTCGCCAACAACGTCGCTAATACCAAGGGTTCGATCGGCTACGTCGAATATGCCTACGCCAAGCAGAACAACATGACATCCGTCAGCATGATCAACAAGGATGGAAAATCCGTTGCGCCGAGCGCAGCGGCCTTCCAGGCGGCGGCGGCCAATGCGGATTGGGAAAAGGCTGACCATTACTTCGTCATTCTGACGGATCAGCCCGGTGTAGAATCCTGGCCAATTGCCGGCGCAACCTTCATCCTGATTCACACCCAGCCGCAGGATGCCGCGGCAGCCGCCGAGGCGCTGAAGTTTTTCTCTTGGGCTTACAAGAGCGGCGACAAAATGGCTCAAGATCTCGATTATGTGCCGATGCCGGACAAGGTCGTGACCACGATTCAGAAGATGTGGGCGGCAGAGATCAAGGACGCGAGCGGCAAGCCGCTGTTCTCGGCTTCGAACTGATGCAGCGACGGTGGGAGGCAAACGTGCCCCTCACCGTCCCTCTCACTTTCATGAATTTTCTTGTAGGACGGTGCAACGCCGTCCGGTCGGCTCTATATCGGTGGTAACGTCAGTGACCATTGCGATGGGGAGCGGATATGAAGTCCACCGGGGGACGATCCGTGGTTGATGTAGCATGGCAAGATACTGGATTAAGCGCTCAGGACGTCCAAGCGCGCGCCAAGGCACTTGACCGGCTCAAATCAGGCGACACGATCTTTCGGATCGTCACGCGTAGCGCGGCGATAGGTGTTCTCGTTGTCCTGAGCGGCGTTATTGTTTCTCTGGTTGCGGGTTCATTGCCTGCATTTCGTGAATTCGGCTTCGATTTTTTCACGACGCAGAGCTGGAACCCGGTTACGGAAAAATTTGGAGCGATTGCTCCGATCTACGGCACGATCGTAACTTCGCTGATCGCGATGTTGATTGCCGTCCCGTTTGGCCTGTTCGTTGCGTTCTTCCTGACCGAGCTTTGTCCACAATGGCTGCGCAGACCGATTGGCATCGCGATTGAACTGCTCGCCGGCGTCCCCAGCATCATTTACGGCATCTGGGGATTGTTCGTTCTTGCTCCATTCTTGCAGCAGTACGTCCAGCCTCCGCTGATCTCCGCGTTTGGCGATGTGCCGGTGCTTTCGACGCTATTTGCCGGGCCGCCCTACGGCATCGGCATACTCACGGCGAGTCTGATCCTGGCTATCATGGTGCTGCCGTTCGTGACTTCGATATCGCGAGATGTCTTCAGCGCGGTTCCGCCGGTCCTGAAGGAGGCGGCCTATGGGATTGGATGCACCACATGGGAGGTGATGCGCTACGTCGTGCTGCCCTATGCGCGTGTCGGCGTCATCGGCGGCGTCATGCTGAGTTTGGGGCGTGCGCTCGGGGAGACCATGGCGGTAACCTTTGTCATCGGCAACGCGCACAAGATATCCGGTTCGCTTTTCGCGCCCGGCACCACAATCTCCGCATCCATCGCCAATGAATTCACCGAAGCCGTGGGCGATTTGTATACGTCGTCGCTGATCGCACTGGGACTGATCCTTTTCCTCATTACCTTAATCGTTCTATCGATCGCGCGTTACCTGCTGATGCGCATCGAGCAGAGGATCGGCTGATGGACGCCAGAATTTATGCTTCACGCCGCCGCAGGAATTCGCTCGCGGTGGTTCTCTCCGCCATAGCCACGGCGATCGGGCTCGGGTGTCTTGTTCTGATCCTGGCGGAGCTGTTCTGGCAGGGCTTTGCTGGACTATCCCTGAAGGTCTTCACCGAAATGACGCCGCCGCCCGGTGCGCAAGGCGGACTTTTGAATGCGATTGTCGGCAGCATCATTATGACCGTACTCGGAGTCGCGATTGGCACGCCGGTCGGAATTCTCGCCGGTACCTATATGGCGGAATACGGCCGCCACGGCTATCTGACGAGCGTAGTCCGCTTCATCAACGATATTCTCCTGAGCGCGCCCTCGATCGTGATCGGACTGTTCATCTATGAGTTGATGGTCCGGCCTATGGGACATTTCTCCGGGATTGCCGGAGCCGTGGCGCTCGCCGTTCTGGTCATGCCCGTGGTGATCCGAACCACGGAGGACATGCTGGTTCTGGTCCCCAATACCCTGCGCGAGGCGGCGGCTTCCATTGGATTGCCGCGTTCGCTGATGATTCGACACATTGCTTATCGTGCGGCGCGCGCGGGCATCGTGACGGGAATACTCTTGGCAATCGCCCGCGTGAGCGGAGAGACCGCGCCGCTATTGTTTACCGCTCTCAATAACCAATTCTACAGCACCAATCTCAACGCTCCGATGGCCAGCTTGCCCGCCATTATTTTCCAGTTTGCTCTCAGCCCCTACAAGGACTGGCAACAACTTGCCTGGACCGGGGCGCTCATCATTACCGTGTCCGTACTCGTGCTTAGTATCGGGGCTCGCGCGCTCGTGGCTGAAAGGAAGCGATCATGAATATGGCGACGATGGCCGCACCCGAAGTGATTGATGCTCCGTCGAGCAAGGTTGTCCTGAGGGACAAGATCGCAATACGAGGGCTTAATTTCTTTTATGGCGATGCAAGGGCCTTGAAGGACATCACCCTGCCTCTATACGCGAACCAGGTGACCGCCTTCATCGGTCCTTCGGGTTGCGGCAAGTCGACATTGCTGCGCGTGCTAAATCGCATGTACGAGCTCTATCCAGGTCAAAGGGCGGAGGGTCAGGTGCTGTTCGACGGCGAGAACCTGCTTGACCCGAATCTCGATCTGAACCTGCTTCGTGCGCGGATCGGCATGGTGTTTCAGAAGCCGACGCCGTTCCCAATGTCGATTTATGAGAACATTGCCTTCGGCATCCGGCTTTACGAGAAATTGCCGAGAAGCGAGCTCGATAACCGCGTCGAGCAGTCTTTGCGGCGAGGTGCGTTGTGGGAGGAGGTCAAGGACAAGCTCCAGGCCAATGGTCTGAGCCTGTCCGGCGGCCAGCAGCAGCGGCTTTGCATCGCCCGCACCGTGGCGGTGCGGCCCGAGGTGATTTTGTTCGACGAACCTTGTTCGGCGCTCGATCCGATTTCGACCGCCAGGATCGAAGAGCTCATCACGGAACTCAAGGAAGACTACACGATTGTAATCGTTACCCATAACATGCAGCAGGCCGCGCGCGTGTCGGACCACACTGCCTTTATGTATCTCGGTGAGTTGATCGAATTCGACGAGACCAACAAGATATTCACCTCGCCGAGCGATCGACGCACCCAGGACTACATTACCGGCCGGTTCGGCTGAGGAGAGAAACATGCCTACTGAACATACCGCCAAGGCGTTCGACAGCGATCTGCAGGAATTGACCCGGCTGGTCGCGGAGATGGGTGGTCTCACCGAGCGCATGATCGTCGAATCCGTCGATGCGTTGATCCGCCGCGACGTCGCGCTTGGCCAGCGGGTCGTCGCCGCCGACGCCGAAATCGACAATTTGCAGCACGCAATCGAGGAACGCGCGGTGTTGACCATCGCGCGGCGCCAGCCGATGGCGGTGGACCTGCGCGAAAT